>USPE01000130.1 GCA_900556545.1 uncultured Peptococcaceae bacterium
GATCCATGCCGTCCGCATATTTCCGAATATCCTCTTTATAATCCTCTATCAGCTGCCGCTGAATATCCAACGACCCTTCAAAGGTGCCCTTTTCAATATATTGCCGAACCACAGCCGGCATACCGCCCAAAATGCAATAATCCAAAAAGAGATTACTGTAAACGTCCATCTCAATTTGATTAAAGGGCGTAAATGTTTTCATATGCTCAAGCAGTTCCTGAATAGCATCTGCCTGATATCCCCTGGCCCACAAAAATTCCTCAAAATCCAGAGAACTCATCAAATAATCTGTTTTATAACCAACACTGTTGCTTTCAATTGTTTTATAGTTGATGCCCAAAAGAGAGCCGCTGCAGATAATATCAAAGCGACCGTCAATCTTAAAAAATTTCAACGAGGTTGCAATATCAGGAAAATCCTGAATTTCGTCAAAAAAAAGAACGGTATCCCCAGGCTCAAACTGTTTGGATGGGTCCATGCGGGAAATATTTTTGATTATGGCATCGGTCCCATATCCATCTTCGGTAATCAATTTATATTTGGGTTCTTCCACAAAATTGATGTAAACCACACTTTGATAGTTCTCATTGGCAAAGCGGAGCAAAGACTCTGTCTTGCCAACCTGACGCGGACCTTTTACAATTAGCGGCTTTCTGTCAGGGTCGGCTTTCCACTCCCCTAAAAAGCTGTCTATTTTGCGATTTAAATATAATTCAGACATTGCATTCCCACCTTTCCATCAAAGTCATTATACAAAAAATGAGCGACTTTTTCAAGTTTCACAACAAAAAATGAGGGAGTTTTTGATATTGTATTACAAAAAAATGAGCGACTTTTTTATAGTTCATCACAAAAAATGAGCGAGTTTATAAATCAAGTACACATTTTTCATAAACGGTTAAAAACCCTGCCATGTTTCAGCTATTCTCCTCTTTAGCATTCACCATAATCTGCCTAAAAATACCGCTACATAAAAAAATAGATACCAGCCTGAAATTCCGGCATAAATCATGGTACTACGCAAAAGAAAAACTGATAGCTATAATAAAGACATAAACAAGACATCCTTTTCAAGCCGGCGAAAACGGATTACAAATTTTTAAACTATTACGCAATATGCAAATAAACTGAAATAAAAAAGGAGCGCATCAATCATGAACAGAAAAGCATTAGCTGATAAAATTATCGTTCTGGGTGTTGACGGTATGGACCCGGCCCTGACAAAACGCTTTATGGAAATGGGTGAAATGCCTAACACCAAAAAATTCCTGGAACGGGGTGTTGCCCGTGAAGACCTGGTGATGCAGGGCGGTCACCCAACCATCACTCCTCCCATGTGGACTACTATGGCTACTGGCACTTGCCCTGGCACCCATGGTATCACCTGCTTCTGGAATCCGGACATGGATAACCTGGAAGATCTGGTTTACGCATTCGATTCTCGCAAATGTAAATCTGAACCACTGTGGAACGTATTTGCCGAAGCCGGCAAAAAAACATTGGTATGGCAGTGGCCGGGCGGCAGCTGGCCTCCAACCAGCGACAGCCCAAATCTGTATGTAGTTGACGGCACCACACCTGGCTTCCCCAACTTTGGGAATGCTTCTATTGACTGGGAAGTAAAAACAGTTGCTGATAAAAACTTTGAAAAAGTATTATTCAAACCAAAAGTTCAGGTAAACAACGGCGCAGGCTGTGTATTAACTGATGTAGACTTAGAAGATGACAAAGAAGTGAACAGCGTCAGCGCCGGCATTCAGGGCGGTTCTTCCAACGGCGGCGTTCGCAATATCGAATTAAGCGAAGCTGACGGCGAACTGGGCCTGGACGATACACCAATCAATGCTGTAAACTCTCCAATCAGTGAAGCACACGGCTGGGCCAATGAACCTGCCGACGCTTTGGAATTTACCATCGTAGTTGGCAATGGTTATGTAAGAAGACCATCCTTGATCCTGAAAAATGAAAAGGGCGAATATGATTCCGTTGCAATTTACACCAGCAAAAAAGCAGAAGAACCTCTGGTAACTGTGAAAAAAGGCGAAGGCCTGAAAGTATTTCAGGAAGAAGTTGCTCACGAAGATAAAAAAGTATTGTGCCGTCGTAATGTCATCTTAGACGAACTGGAAGCAGACGGCTCCCATCTGGTTATCATTGTCGGCATTGCTGTAGACAGCACCAACAATACCTTATGGCATCCGGCAACCTTTAACGATGAAATCATCAGCAACGTAGGCTTGATTCCTGCTATGATCGGCAGCGGCTCTGCTGTGCCAAGACTGGCTAGAAACTGGATGCTGGCCGGTTGGGAAGAAATGTGCGACTATCAGGCCAAAGCACTGAACTATTGCGCTACCGAAGGCGGCTTTGATGTAATCTACAGCCACATTCACAACGTAGACGCTATGGGCCATAAATTCTGGCATCATGCAAAACCACGTGCTAACACACCGGAAGCCATTGCCAGAGCAGAAGAATATCAAGATATCATTCTGGAAGTATATCGCCAGACAGACCGTTACCTGGGACAGTTCCTGCATCTGTTAGACGAAGACTGGTCTGTATTTATCATGAGCGACCACGGCTTAATGGTTATGGAAGAAGAACATCCGCCACTGATTGGGGACGCTTTCGGCTGCAACGTGCGTGTAATGGAAGAATTGGGCTTTACCGCTCTGAAACATGACGAAAACGGCAATGCGCTGAAAGAAATCGACTGGGAAAATACCAAAGCTGTTGCTACCCGCGGCGGCCACATCTATGTAAACTTAAAAGGCCGCAACCCACATGGAATTGTAGAACCGGAAGATAAATATGCGGTAGAAGAAGAAATCATCACTGCGCTGTATCATTATGAATATATGGGCAAACGGGCTATCAGCCTGGCTCTGCGCAACAAAGATGCTAAAGTTCTGGGTATGTATGGTCCAAACTGCGGTGATGTTGTTTACTTCCTGGCAGAAGGTTTCAACCGTCTGCACGGTGACTCTTTAACCACCAGCATGGGCTATTGGGGATCTTCTGTAGCACCAATCGTTATCTTCTCCGGTAAAGGCTTCAAACAGGGCGTTACCATTGACCGTATCATCCAGCAGGTTGACTTTGCTGCTACAATCGCTGCCGTCGGCGGTGTAAGAATGCCTCGTGACTGCGAAGGCGCACCGGTTTACCCAGCGCTGGCTGAAGAATTTTAATTAAGCAATTCAATTCTTTCTTTAACGATTACCTTCTTAAAAAATATAATAAATAATGAAAAAGGTGCTGTGAAAAACCGTAAAATCGGTTTTCACAGCACCTTTTTCCTAACTGAACAAATCAGCAAATTTTTAGTTTTACAGCAACAAGAAAGTATGCTTCCATCTATTACTGACCCCATATTATTCTTCCAACTTATAAAAGCTATCCAGGTTTAATTCCCGTTTTAATTCTTCTTCTGATGGCAAATACGTGAAATACTTAGATGCAAATATTTGGCGATTATCCTAAAGCCCTTGCCTGCTCATCTGACACACGCATTAAAAGCCGATAATGAGACCAGCTTAATTCAGGACACAGTGTGTCTCGAATTGGAAAGGTACAGTAGAATTGCCGCATCTTACGAAGATTCGATTGATCAAAGCCTTTTCCAAATTCAGCAGTCAACTGAGCAGAAAGATATTCCAGTAATTTCTTTCCATACTCAGCCCTGTCGTTCTCTCCGCACGCTTTATAGATTTGTTCTCCTATTTCCCAGTAGGTTGTAACCATCGTAGAATTTATCGCCGTACTCAGCCGATGCTGTGCGGAAACAATAGAATTGCGGATAGAATGATATGTCTGCTCCGCATTTTGATTTATCTGCAAATCTTGATTCAATTTTTCTCCCTCCTTTTTGAAAAAATCGCTTTTCCTCATTGCCTACCGGATTATCTCTACAAGTACGACACGATAAAAATATCCTGTTTCACTTTATAAAAATTTATACCGATCAAGAAAAAATACCACGCTGCTCGCCATAACCGGATAATATTTTTAACATACTGGCTATCAGAAAATCTTCCTTGGCTTCTTCTTGATAAAGCACATAACCTCGAATCCAGCCTTCTTCTTCCAGAGGGATAGCCAATAGATTATTTTGCTGCGCCTGCTCTGCCGCACAAACAGACCAGAAATTATTTCGCCGCAGCAAATCCAGAAAAATAGCGGTGTTATTAACCGTATGACGGATATCCGGCTTGCCGTACTGACTTAAAAATTCGTACATAAAGGTATCGCCGTCTTCTGCCTGAGAAAGCAGCACCAGCGGCTTTTTTAGCAAGGTATGCACCGACATACTGGTCAACTGCTGCGCCTCCGGATTATCCCGCGCCGTTGTAGCATACAAGGGCATTCTGGCCAATGGTTCCGCCACAATGCCTTCCAGCAAAGTGCTTCTCACTGTGTCCAAACTGTCTACGGTCAAAAGAATGCTCAGCGATTTTTCCTCTTGCTCCTGCAAAATTTCCTCTCTGCTTCTGGTTAAAAAATTGACGTTCACATAGGGAAAATATTCTCGAAACTGATCCAGCACCCGCACCATATTGTGAGCGCCAACCATACTGGTGCAATACATATTGATGCTGTCTACCACATTGCTGTAATACCCTTTGCTGGGATAAAGATAGGGACGTTCCAGCTTATCCAGCGCTTCTACAATGGTGCGCACTTCCCGCAAACAGAATGCGCCGTCCTCTGTCACCTGCACCCCTTTATGGGAACGATCAAAAATGCTCACATCATACTGATGCTCCACATTTTTTATAATAATACTCAAATTCTGCTGCTTCATATGTAATTGTTCGGCTGCCTGCCGAATGGAACCGCAATCGGCTACCACAAGCAGATATTTCAAATAGTCTGTATTCAAATGTATCTCCTCCCTGATAACGTGCTGCTTTTTATTATTTTCTCTATTATAAAGAGGTTTTCGGGATAAAACAAGCTAATATAGCAACATGCAGCCAACAAAACCCAAAAGGAGCAATAAAAATTATTTTCGCTGCTCCTTTTGCTGGTTGAACGATATTAGCTTTTAATCTAACTCTTCGGTGTTGTCGTCCATATGCTCCGGGATAGGAAGTTCGCCGCCTTTGAGATATTCTTTTAGGAGAAAGGCGCAGAAATAGGGAAATGTTATGATATTATCGCTGTAGCCCACATTTCCTGCGCTGAACTTAATTCCATGCCCAATATCAGGATAACTATCACTGGAAATTAATGTCCGCAAAGATTTGCTGGTGCCCCGTTTCGCTTTCACCTCAATGGGCAGCAGCTGGGTTTGTGTCCGCACAAAAAAATCCTGCTCCAGTGTAGAATCCTCTTTTTTATAGTAAAACAACGCATATCCGCTTTTGACCAATGCCTCTCCCACAATATTTTCATAGAGCGCGCCCTTGTAGACATTCAAATTTTTATTGGCCCGCAAATCGTCCTGGGCTTCTTCATCCAGCATGGCTACAAATAAGCCTGTATCAAAAAAGTACAGCTTGAACTTGCTGTCATCATAGTTTCCTTTCAGTGGAAGGTCGGGCGAATTTAGACAATAGCAAATCTGCACAATGCCTGCATCCCGCAACCACTCAATACAGCCGCGATAATCCTTAAACCGTGCGCCATGAGCAACTTTAGAAATCTGAAATTTTTTATTGTCTTTTGCAAGCTGATTGGGAATCTGTTCAAATACATTCAAAATACGAGTCTGA
>USPE01000131.1 GCA_900556545.1 uncultured Peptococcaceae bacterium
GCCGGATGTCGGTTTCATACCCGTTGTCCCAAAGCGTCTGAAAAATGTCGTATGGCAGAGCCGCAGTTAAGGGAAATTGAACCAGGTCATTTTGTTGCTTGTCATTTGTATCAATAGGAGATATTGTCGCTTTGTGGCATCTCAATAAATTATGGGGGAGATTCATATGAAAAAGAAGTTTTTAGCCTTGGTATTAGCCCTGGCTGTAGCGGTGGGCGGAACTGCCTGCGGCGGAAAGACCAATGACGGTGATGCTGCCACTAACACTAACACAGAGGGCACAGTCATTGTGGCAATGGGTTCTGGTTTCTCTACTTTGGACCCTGGATATGTATATGAAAAATATCCGCAAACAATTGTAAATGCTTGTTATGAAACATTGTTCAAACTTCATGGTGATGGCACAGAACCACAGCCATGGTTAGCCGAAAGTTATGCATTCTCTGATGACGGTTTGACGCTGACTGTTAAATTAAGATCAGATGTTGTTTTTGCCAGCGGAAATCCGATGACTTCTGCGGATGTTGCCTTCAGTATTAATCGTTGTAAAAATCTGCATGGAAACCCATCCTTTATTTGCGACAGCATTGAGCAGATTGAAACACCGGATGACAGTACTGTCGTATTTAAACTGAATCAGGCTGACAGCGCAATTATATCCAAATTAACTTATCAGTCCTTGTCTATTTTAGACAGCACTGTTGTGAAAGAAAATGGCGGTACTGATGCAGAAGATGCTGCTTCTACGGATACAGCTCAGGAATATTTAAATAGCACCAGCGCCGGTACTGGTATGTATGTAATGACCAGTTATATTCCAAATGAACAAGTAGTTCTGGAAAAAAATCCAAATTATTGGAAAGAATCTAATAATATTGAGAAATACATTCTGAATATTCAGCCGGATCCAAATACACAGATGATGACTTTATCTACAGGTGATATTGATATCGCTATGAATATGACCGATGATACCATGGCTGAATTAGAAGGTTCTGAAAATATCCAAATTGTGAATGACGCAACCAAAATGATTGGTTTCGTAATGATGAATATGGATGAAACTTACGGCGGTCCGGTTTCCGAACCAAAAGTACAGCAGGCTATCCGTAAAGCCCTGGATTATTCTGGTATTCAGATGATTTGCGGGGAAGGTACTATAACACCATATGATATTATTCAGGTTGGTTTTATGGGCAGTAAAGGGGAAAGACCTGTTGACTATACCAATATTGAAGAAGCAAAACAGCTTTTAACAGAAGCAGGCTATCCAGATGGTTTTGATGTTGATTTGACCGTATCTGATTTGGATATGGAAGGTGTTGCTTTGACTGACTTAGCGCAGAAAGTAAAAGATGATTTGGCTCAGATTGGTATTAATGTAAATCTGGTAACACAGGCTTGGGCTGCTGGTTATGGTGATTCTTACCGTAATGGCACACTTGGCTTCACTGTTATGTATTGGGGAGTTGATTACAGCGACCCGAACGTGCAGCTGGAATTCCTGCCAGGTGCTTCTGTAGGTTTGAGAGCAGGTTGGACTGCCGATATGGATCCAGAACTTGCTGCTATGTATCAGAAAACCATGGAAGCAACTGATAACGATGCTCGTATCAAAGCATTAGAAGAAATTCAGGATGCTATGTATGAACATGGTCCATTTATTGTAATTGCGCAGGCACCTGCTCATATTGCGCACAACACAAGATTAGAAGGTGTTGCAATTCGTGACTGCGTTACAATTGATTTAACTGAAATTAACCTGAAATAACAGGTTCTAATGGTCTTCAATCAGGGACAGTTGAAAAACTGTCCCTGAATGTTGGATTGGCACTAAAGAGGTATTTCCGTGAACGATATGGAGCCGTCCAATATCGTTGACGAAAATATCTACAGATAGGATTGAAATTTCTATGCAAAAGCGAGGTATCTTATGGAACAATTAAAATTTATCGGAAAGAGGTTGCTTAATTTAGTGATTATGCTGTTTGGTGTAGCAACGCTGGTCTTTATTTTGACCAAAATGATTCCCGGAGAGCCGGAAGTCGCCAATTTAAGCCAAAGAGCGCTGAATGACCCTGAAATTGTTGCAGCCTATAGAGAAAAACATGGCTTGGATCAGTCTGTTTTTGTGCAATATCTTTTGTATATTAAAAATTTGTTTCAGTTTGATTTAGGGACGTCTATTCGTACTGGCCGTTTGGTATTAGAAGATTTGGCAAGATGTTATCCGGCTACCTTAGAACTGGCTTTGTTTTCTATTGTGATTGCTTCAATTTTTGGTATTTTGTTTGGCGTAATTTCAGCAGTGCGGCGTAATAGCATTGCTGACCAGGTTGTACGTGCTATTTCTGTAACAGGCGTTAGTATTCCGGCATTCTGGTTTGCTTTGTTGGTGTTGTATTTCTTCTACTATAAATTGCATCTATTCCCCGGTCCTGGGCGACTTAGCAATACTTTTACAGCACCTGCTGCCGTTACGGGACTATATGTAATAGATAGCCTGCTGGAAGGTGATGTTGCCAAGGCGTTAGATGCAGCCAGCCATCTCATATTGCCTGGAATTGTGCTTGCGGCATTTACAATGGGCTTAATTACAAGAACAACAAGATCAAATCTTTTGGATACCTTATCAACTGATTATATTCGAACAGCCAAAGCCAAAGGATTAGGCAGCTTTGCATTAATTTTTAAACATGCGTTATGCAATGCTTTGATTCCGGTATTAACAGTTATTGGGTTAGGTTTGGGAAACTTGCTGGGCGGTATGGTTTTGGTTGAAACGATTTTTGAATGGCCCGGCGTAGGGCAATATGCTTATGAGTCGGTATTGGCAGTAGATTATCCGGCCATTATTGGCGTAGCACTTTTAATTGCATTAAATTATATGGTAATTAATACAATTGTTGATATTTTGTATGGAATTATTGACCCGAGAGTGAGGTGTAAATAGTGGTACATTCCATAAAAAAGTTATTGAAATCGAATTATTTGTTCACGTTTGGTGTGGTTATTTGCTTAGGATGGATTTTGGCCGCTATTTTAGCGCCGTTGATTGCACCTTATGATCCGTTGGCGCAGGACTTAGCCATGCGTTTTAAGCCGCCTTCTGCTGATCATTGGTTTGGTACAGATGATTTTGGAAGAGATATTTTCAGCCGTGTGATTTATGGTGGCCGTTACTCCCTGCTGGCAGGCTGTTTAACTGTTGTGATTGCCGGTGTAATTGGTACATTCTACGGCGCTATTGCCGGTTATGTAGGCGGTTGGTTAGATAATGTTATGATGCGTTTTTCTGAAATGATTTTATCCTTTCCATCTTTGGTTCTTGCGATGATTATCAATGCCGTTATGGGTTCCAGTTTGTTTAACACCATGTTTGCCTTGGTTATTGTATCCTGGCCCACCTATGCGCGTTTGATGCGCAGTGTGGTATTGAGTGTCAAAGAGAATGAGTATGTAGTTGCTTCCGAAGCTATGGGCGCTTCTAAGCTTAGAATTTTGGTGCTGGAAATTATTCCAAACAGTATCAGCTCCGTGTTGATTATGGCTACCACTGACGTTGGCAATAAGATATTGATGTTTTCTACATTAAGTTTCCTTGGTCTGGGTTCTGCGCCTCCAACTCCGGAATGGGGCATGATGGTATCAGACGGGGTAAACAATTTCAGTAAGTTTTGGATTGCCGGTTTTCCCGGTTTGGCTATTTTTACAATGGCTGTCGGCGCCAATTTTATTGGTGACGGTTTGCGGGATTTGCTGGATCCAAAATTAAGAACGCAATTTTAATAGTTCATTTATTTGAGAGGAGAATAGGGCTTTGAATCAGAGTCGTGTAGAGCGTGTGTTAGCAGCAATGGAAGAAAACGGTCTCAAACAGATTTTACTTGTGGATCCAATGTCTATCTATTATTTGACGGATATTTATATGGCGCCTTTAGAGCGTTTTTATGCTCTTTGCCTGAGAACAGATGGAAACCATGCATATTTTCTCAATCATCTGTTTCATGTACCAGATGATGTTGGAATTCAAAAGGTATGGTATTCTGATACCGATCCGGTTATGGAGTTGGTGGCTGCGCATTTAGATTCACAGTCTGTACTGGGTGTAGATAAAGATTTAAAGGCCAGATTTTTGTTGCCATTGATGGAACAGAAGGCGGCAGCCGGTTTTGTCAATGCATCGTATATTTTGGATGCAACTCGTGGAGTGAAAGATAAAGAAGAACAAGAAAAAATGCGGATTGCTTCCGCTATCAATGACAGTGCCATGGCAGAATTTAAAAAACTGGTTCATGCAGGTGTAACAGAGAAAGAAGTTGCAGCGCAAATGCTGCAAATCTATCGCGATCTGGGAGCAGACGGATATTCTTTTTCTCCTTTGGTGGCCTTTGGGGCCAATGCAGCAGATCCGCATCATGCGCCGGATGATACTGTACTGCAGGAAGGCGATTGTGTGCTGTTTGATGTAGGCTGTATAAAAGATGGCTATTGTTCTGATATGACACGGACGTTCTATTATAAAACGGTTTCTGATGAACAGCGCCATATTTACCAAATTGTACAGCGTGCCAACGAAGAAGCCATTGCCAAAATAAAGCCAGGTGTTCCGTTGTGTGAATTAGATGGCATTGCCCGCAATATCATCACAGAGGAAGGTTACGGGCCAAATTTCAATCATAGGCTCGGTCATTTTATTGGATTAAGTGAACATGAGTATGGTGATGTATCTGCAGCAAATACTCAGACAGCTGTCCCCGGCATGATTTTCTCTATTGAACCGGGAATTTATCTTGCTGGCAATACGGGTGTGCGGATAGAGGATTTGGTTTTGGTAACAGAAGATGGCTGTGAAAGATTGAATCAATATAATAAGAATTTGGAGATTATTGAATCCATTTAGAACAATTTGTTTGTGGAGGAATGATTATGAACCCAAAAGCAACGCTGTGGATGGCAAATGGTAAAAAAATTGTGTTGGAATTATTGCCGGAGGCTGCGCCGAATACAGTGAACAGTTTTATTTCGGCGGCTTCAAAAGGATATTTCGACCAGCATGCAATTGAACGGATTGTGCCGGGCAGCTGGATTGACATGAGTTACACAGCCTTTGGGCATCAAGAATGTCAATATCTGATTCCCAATGAATTTCAATTAAATCCTCATATCGTTCCGTTGGACTCGCATCCCGGTGTGGTTGCAATGGGCGGCTATGGAGAGCATGGGCTTGCGGGCTGTGAATTCTTTTTTCCGCTGCGGGATTGTCCGGAACACAAAGGAACTTATCCGGTTTTTGCAAAAGTGTTAGAAGGCATGGAAGAAATTTACCGGTTGGAGCATATTGATACGGTGCCTGTGACAGATTTCCCTATTGCCGGTATTGAAGTAAATCGGCCGGTTCATCCAGAAGTTATTGAACGGGTAGAGCTGGAGCTTTATGGGCAGGTATATCCAGAGCCGATTAAAGTGGAAGATGATTGGAAGCCTGCTTGTTGGCCAAAAGAGTAATTCATAGAATCATAAATATATAAAACAATCGGCTCTTTGTCAATAGTTGGGGTAAAGAAAAAAGTTGAGAATAAGAGGCAGAGGAAAAACCGTCTGCCTCTTAACAATTTAAGAAGCATGAGCAATATAAAGAATACGATTGCGAAACCGCTCAAAGTTTCTAACACCAAAACAAATACGCTTTAAT
>USPE01000132.1 GCA_900556545.1 uncultured Peptococcaceae bacterium
TTGGCGACACAGTATCCAGAGGGCAGCAGATCGGCCGCTCCGGTAATACCGGTAATAGTACTGGTCCTCATTTGCACTTTGAAGTAATCGTAAATGGCAGTACCAAAAATCCTGTAAATTATTTTTAAAGCTTTATAATTGCAATCAAATCTAAATAGAAATTTAAATGCACAGGAATTGCTCCTGTGCATTTTTTATGCTATGATACTGTAAAATAGTAGTATGATTTTATATTACTTTTCAACTTATCCGCTTCATGAAGGAGGTTTCTTTTTATGTATGAGGTATTAATTATCGGCGCTGGCCCTGCTGGTATGACAGCCATTTATGCTGCGCGCGCCGGTTATAAAACAGCCATTTTGGAACATGGGGTTCCGGGCGGGCAGGCAGCTACCACAGATATGATCGAAAATTACCCTGGGTTTCCAGAGGGCATTTCCGGACCAGAACTGATGATGAAATTTTTTGAACAGACACAAACCTTTGGCGTAGAGTTAATCTATGAACAGGTGCAATCACTGGAACTAACCGGCGATATCAAACGGGTTATCACAGACAAACAGACCATTGAAGCCAAAACAGTTGTAATTGCATCCGGCGCCAAACCCAGAACCTTAGGGGTAGCCAACGAAGGCCGCCTGCGGGGCCGCGGTGTATCCTACTGCGCTACCTGCGACGGATTCTTCTTTAAAGATCAGCCGGTTGCTGTTGTGGGCGGCGGTGACACTGCCGTGGAAGAAGCTATGTATTTGACAAAGATGTGCTCCAGCGTTACGCTGATTCACCGTCGTGATGAACTGCGTGCTAACAAATTAGCGCAAAGCCGCGCATTGGCTAACGAAAAGCTGCACATTTTGTATGATACTGTTGTGGATGAAATTGTGGGCGACGAAAAAGTAACCCAGCTTAAATTGCGCAACAAAAAAACTGATGAAACCAGCCAGCTGGATATCAACGGTGTATTTATCTTCGTTGGTTATCTGCCTAACGATGCGTTTTTACCGCCAGAATTGGAAGTCAACCAACAGGGATATATCATTACCGACGAAGAAATGGCTACCAATATTCCAGGGGTATTTGCAGTGGGCGATGTACGCCAGAAAAAACTGCGTCAGGTTACTACAGCTGTCGGTGACGGCGGCGCAGTGATGCACGCAATTGAAGAATATCTCAGAGATTAGCGACAGGAGGACTTCCTAATGTACATGAATAAGAAAAATCAGTCCAAATGGCAGAAAATTTTTCTAATCATTCTGGTGATTATGCTTTCTGTCGGTTTGCTGCTGCCATCCTTCCTATCTCTGTTCTCCTACGGTATCTATTAAACGTTAGCAATTTAAGAAGGCGATGCCAGCAGAATTTCATCTGTGTGACATCGCCTTCTTTTTTATTGAATAAATCCACCGCGGGCACAGTTGGGTTGGGCTTGCTTAACAAAACAAACGGCCTATTCTCCGCTGTCTCCGTTAACTACCGCCACCTTTTCGTCCTCTTTGCCTGCCGGCACTATAATTTCATAGGCTTTATGCGCTACCTTAATGCGCACATCCCGCAAGTTACCGCCAAATTCGCCATCCAGCGTCCAGGAAATTTCTTCCTCAGAAAAAATCCGCAGCTCACTGGCATGGAATGTATACAGACACTCGTTATTAAAATCATTTAACAGCAAGGCTCCTATTGCGCTCTGCAGTTCTACCGGATTGCGCGGTTTTTTTACCAGCAGCACTTCCAACAAACCATCATTCATAGAAACATTGGCTCTGGCATTCATTTTAAAACCGCCTACCGAAATCGAATTGGATATCATGCCAAAAATGAATTCTCCATGAATCTGTTCACCGTTATGCTCTACTGTCAGCTGGTATGTTTTAATTTCAGCCAGATGCCGAATCCCTTCCAAAATATACGCCGCTCTTCCCAGCGCATTTTTAAACTGCTGCGGTGTAGAATAGCTCACCTCGGTAAAAGCGCCAAAAGCTGCTACATAAACAAAATGCCGATCATCGAACAAACCCACATCACAAGGAAATGCACGGCCATTTACAATGGCATCTGCCGCCTGCTGGGCATTACGCGGTATTCCCAGGCTAACAGCAAAATCATTGGTAGTGCCTGCGGGAATATAGCCCAGCCACGGCCGGTGTCCATCGCTCTTTAACAGCCCGCCCACCGTTTCATTTAATGTACCGTCACCGCCGGCGCATACCACCAGATCATACTGACTGGCTTCATCTTTTAATACATCTGTAATTTCTCCTGAATATTGGGTAGTACGAACAATCACTTTCCAATCTGCTTTTACAAACTGATCGATAATATCCAGCAGATTATTTTTTATTTCAGCTTTTCCTGCTTTTGGATTTACCAAAAAAAGTAACGACCTCTGCATAAAGTTGCCCCCTTAAAATAATGCAGCAATCTCATCCATACGCTGTTGCGCCAGATTATATCCATATTGATAACAGCGTTCTATTTTGCTCAAATCTTTCTCAAAACTATCAATAACACCTGCACCCTCCGGACGCAGCAATACGGCTTTATTCTGCCGTTCCAACTGCTCACAGAACCGCACAGTCTCATTATAATGAATATGCCGTGTCAGCAACGGCTCCACCAGTTTAGGGTATTTATTTTTTAAAATACGCGCCGCTGCCCGGTTACTTTTGCTCAGCGTCTTTTCATAAGATGCCGGTCTTGTTAAAACAATTAGCACTTTCTCGTTGCCGTCAGCCAACGCCTTACGCACCGGAATGGGGTCACAAATCCCTCCGTCAAAGTATTCCTGCCCATCCAGATAAATGGGCGGAAAAACCAAAGGAATGGCACAGGTAGCTTTCACCATAGTGTTGGCTTTGTCCAACTTAGTACCGTCCAAATATTCTGCTTGGCCAGTGCGGCCATTGGTAACGCCAACCAGATATGTACCATTATACTGATGAAAGGTGTCCCAGTCAAAGGGAATCAACCGATTTGGAATTTCTTCAAAAGCAAACTGCAATCCAAACAGACTGCGGCATTTCAAAAAATTCCTTACACCCACATAACGTTTATCGTGCCGATATTGTTTCAAAATTTCCAAATTGCGGCCACTCTGGCGGGATACATAGGAAAATCCATCTGTAATCCCTGCTGATACACCGATACAGTAAGGAAACATGATATTATGCTCCAGCATAGCATCCATTACACCTGCACTAAAAATCGGGCGAAAGGTTCCTCCTTCTAAAACCAGTCCCGGCATACATTCCATCTCCCTGTTGGTTAACACTGATACCAAAAGATATCACATGCTTATATTTACTTTGTTCTATAACATTATATTATTCCGCTCCCACAAGTAAAAGCCCTGCCTGGAGATGTGCTTTGTGCAAAAAGCATAAAAAGTTGTTAAATTATTTCAGCCATTGCTTTCTTTTTCCTGATATATATGATATACTTATAGCAAAGGAAAAGATATTTTTATTTTTCCTAAAAATAACAAAATAAATTTACGCATCAGGAGGAGTTTTTATGGCTAACATCGTTATTACAATTGGTCGAGAATACGGCAGTGGCGGACGAGAAATTGGTGAAAAACTGGCAAAAGAATTAGGTTTCACCTTTTATGACAAAGAGTTGTTACGCATTGTCGCAGAAAAGAGTGGTATTCAAGAGCAGGTACTGAAGAAAGCCGACGAAGCTGCCTCTAATCCACTGTTTGCACCATATTATCCACCATCTATTGATCCAGGTTCATTGAATGACCGTGTTTTCAAAATGCAGTCTGACCTCATTAAAGAAAAAGCTGCAACCGAAAACTGCGTTATCGTTGGACGTTGCGCCAACTATGTGCTGGAAAACCATGATAACTGCGTTCGTGTATTTATTTATGCAGACATGGAAAAACGTATCAACCGTATTATGTCCCGACATGGTTTGGTAGATCGTGATGTGGCAATAAAATTAATCAAGAAAACCGATAAACATCGTCGCAGTTATTATCAATTCTATTCCGAAATGAAATGGGGCCGCCCAGAAGGTCAGGATTTGCTGATTAACAGTGGTTTATTAGGAATCGATGGTACTGTTGCCTTGTTAAAAGACTTGGTAGAAAAAAAATTAGCAGAACAATCTAAATAATTATACTATACTTAAAATCATTGCAGTAATTTTGAAAAAACGACGCTTTCCGGTAGTTGCATCAACTCGGAAAGCGTCGTTTTATATTATCCTTCTTTTTTACAAATTAAGTGCCCCTGCCAACATGCAGCACTCCGCCGATCGTATTACACTGTCACCCAACATGTATATACAAACCAGTTATTGAATTGTTATTCCCAACAACTTGGCCAGTTCCAACGCCTGAAAACGATTTACTGTCAAACCCTTCAATTCCGCATAATCATCGGATAACAAAATCCCATCTATCTGACAAGTAGAAAAATCCAGTTGCTTTAACATCGTGCGAAAAAAGTCGGCTCGAGTTAAATCACACTCTAACCACTGACATTGCTTGTGTTTGCAACTGGAGATGCTGGCCTCCTGCAAACCGCATTGCTGAAACTGTACTGACTCCATCAATGTACCGGTAAAATTAACATAGCGCATCTGACAATGCTCAAACAGCAAATGATGCAGACTGCACTCCGCCCACAGCATACCAGGGCCTTTTACATCCTGCAAAGTACAGCAATCCCAATAGCTGTCACTGAACACACAGTTGGACAAATCGCAGTTGCGAAATATCGTTTCCCGAAAACCAGCCCTACCAAACTGACAAGCAGAAAATCGACAATTTTCAAATATCACATTGCGAAAAGTAACCCTGCTGCAATTCACATCCATCAGTGTGAGCCCCCGCACCCAATATCCATCTATGCTGCTTTCTTCATAAATAGCTGTTTCCAACAAATTCAAAAACAGCTCTGCATCGGTTACAATCTGCAATTGCTCCTGCAACAGGTGGGGCTGACGCAACATCTGTTTTCTTTTTTCAGCTTTTTGTACTGCCATGATTATTTACCTCCTTTTGCCGCAACCTCCAGCAAAGCAGGTAATACCTGAGCGATATCCGCACCTACGCAGATCGCTTTATGATTATTTTCCTCTACACATAACGGATGATTGATATTTACACGAATCAACTTGGCCCTTTTATGATTCATCACAATCTGTTCAAAAGGAAAGCGAATCAGTTCCGGCATAGTATATCCCACGCCCAGCTCCAACACAGCCAGACAATTATGAGCAGAGCCATTGATAAATCGAAAATATGCCTCATTCTTTTCCAGATATGGTTCATCGCAGAACTTTTTGCCAGTATACACATTCATCACCAATGGTTGTCCACAAGAAGGACAAACCGGCAAATAATCGGTTTCTTGCCGCAACCGGTCAAAATGCTGCTTACCAATCCAACTTTGATTACAGCAATTATCTTTACACTGTACACGAGCCATATCACCCTGCGCTTTATAAATACGGGACATTTCCAAACCACTACGCAGTAAAAATCCATCGGCATTGCTGTCAATAACAAAATAATCCTTTCCTTGCAGCAATTGCGCTAATTGCTGATACAACACTGGCACATCCTTATTTAACCTCTGTTTATCAATATACGGCAGCCAAAACGGCCAATACTGCTCTCTGCTCAAAGATTTATCCAGCGGCAATGGTTCCACGCCTGCCGCCGATGTAAA
>USPE01000133.1 GCA_900556545.1 uncultured Peptococcaceae bacterium
GGCTGAGGTGAATGCAACCATGGGACGGATTGTGGCCTGTCCTACAGCTGGTTCTTGCGGGATTGTTCCCGGCGTATTAAAAAAAATACAGGAGATGGAGCAGCTGACCGATGAGCAAATTGCGGTGGCGTTGATGACCTGCGCCGGTTTTGGAATGGTGATTGCTTATCGGGCATCGGTATCTGGTGCGGTGGGCGGCTGTCAGGCTGAATGCGGCGCTGCTGCTGCAATGGCTGCCGCTGCTGCGGTGGAATTGCGAAATGGTACACCGGAACAGGCCGGCCAAGCCTGCGCTATGGTGCTGAAAAATGTGATGGGGCTGGTTTGCGACCCTGTGGCAGGACTGGTGGAAGTGCCCTGTGCAAAACGCAATGCGCTGGGAGCCTCGTTGGCGATGGTAATGGCTGATTTGGCGCTGGCTGGTGTAACCAGTGTGATACCGGCTGATGAAGTGATTACAGCTATGGGTGCAGTGGGCCGCAGTTTGCCTGATTCGTTGCGGGAAACGGCACGGGGCGGTTTGGCAGTTACACCTACCGGATTAAAGTTGCATCAGAAAATTTTTGGTTAATGGAGGAATGCAGCGTGGATTATCAAGAGGCATTAAAAAAGGGAATTGAAGCGAAAAATTATGAGCGGTTTGAAGAAGCTCTGGATTGGTTTCAAAAAGCCATTGCACTAGATTGGAAACAGCCGCAGGCTTATTTTTATCGGGCCAATATTTATAATCACAGTTTAAAAGATTACAGCAAAGCGTTGGAAGATTACGATCGGGCTATTGCATTGAAGCAGGATGATGAAGGGTATTACTACAATCGGGCACTGCTGTTTTTAAATTTAGGTGATGTGGAGCGGGCGATGGAGGACTATAACGCAGCGCTGGCTGTTAATCCTGATTATGCGTTGGCCATTTGGGACAAAGCGTTAATTGAAGCTGATTGGGAAGAATTTGAATCAGCATTGCAGGGATTGGACAGGGTGCTGGAATTGTCGCCTTATTCTGCGGCAATCATTTATAAAGATAAGGGCAATATTTATTATAAGCTGGAAGAGTTTGAAAAATCTTTGGAATGCTATAATCAATCTTTGGCGCTGGACCCCTACTATACCTATGCATATAAAGGCAGAGGCAGTTTGTACACAGCGTTGAACCGCTTTGCAGAGGCAGAGGCTGATTTGAATCAAGCGCTGGAATATGCGCCGGATGATGCCGATGCCAAGCAGCGATTGGATTTTTTACACAAAAAGCAGGAATTAGTGGGCAGAAGTTGAGTGGTTTTTTATTGTCTGCAAAATAGTTATGCGCCTCTGCATAGGGCAAAATAAAATTGTTTTGGTCAGCGGAGGCGCATTGCTTTGCATGTTTTGGATAATGGCTTTTCAGGCTTGCCGATCGCAAAAATTGCCCGTAGCCTGCGTGGTTTTATATGAGCGGCGGATAGGCCTGGTCTTCCAATTCCTGCAGCTTGCGGAGAATGGTTTGAAAATCCTGTTTGGTTTCCTCCAATTTGGATGGATCACGCAAAATAGCTGATGGATGGTAAACTGCGGTCATCCAGTAACCTTTGCGGAAAATCCAGGTGCCATGCTGTCTGCTGATTTTGTATTGAGGCGCGATCAATTTCTGCGCTGCGATTCGCCCCAGGCAGACAATGATAGGAGGATGCAGTAAAAGGGTTTCGCATTTTAAGAATGGCAGACAGGCCTCTTGTTCTGCCGGGGAAGGATCCCGATTGGCCGGCGGATGGCATTTGACAATATTGGTCAGATAAATATCCTGCCGTTTTAATTGTATGGAGGTGAGCAGCACATCCAGCACTCTGCCTGCCGGTCCTACAAAGGGCACGCCTTGTTGATCTTCCTGAGCGCCCGGCGCTTCCGCAACAAACATTATTTTGGCAGCACGGTTTCCTCGTCCCATAACCGGCAGATTTCTGGTGCGGCTTAGCGAGCAGCGCTGACAATTGTGTATCATTTGTTCTGTTTGTTCCCATGTATACATGACAATTCCTCCAATCTGATATATACGTTATTGTTGTTGTTTTTGAGGAGAGACGGTTTATCCTTTCTGGTATTTGTATTATAACGCGGTCAGACATGCTTGCCAATAAAGGGCATCAGGTTTTTTCGTCATTTTTTATTAAAGGGAAAGCTGTTTTTGACAATATGGAAGATGAACTGCAGTAAATATCAAGAGTTAGTAACAAAGATGCCAAACTTTTCTTTTGTTTTGGGCAATAGAATTGACACTGCTGCAAGAAACAGTAACAATAGAAGAAACTACGTGTATACCGGTGAGTGATTGCACATCATCTCACAACGGATACCCTGAATGGTAAGGAAAGGACTTGACAGTATGAAGCAGCAGCCATTGGTAAGTGTTATTGTGCCAGTGTATAACGGAGAAGCATATTTGGAACGATGTGTGGATAGTATTTTGGAACAGCAATATGAACAGATCGAATTGATCTTAGTGAATGATGGCAGTACAGATAACAGTTTGGATATTTGCCGTCAGTATGCCCGACAGGATAAACGGGTGCGGGTGATTGATAAAGCCAACAGCGGCGTATCTGACAGCCGCAATCAGGGAATGGCATTGGCAGAGGGGAAATATCTGCAGTTTGTAGACAGTGATGACTGGGTGACATCTGATGCTACAGCTATGTTGGTGGAACAGGCAGAACGCTGGCAGTGCGAAATGGTCATTGCGCCGTTTTATCGGATTGTCGGTTCTTTGGTTACAGAAAATGGACATATCCGTACAGAAAAATTGATCACGATAAAAGAATTTGCGCGGCAGCTTATGAAAGCGCCGGCCAATTTTTATTATGGCGTGATGTGGAATAAGCTGTATCGGCGGGATATAATTATGCAGCATCAACTGCAGTGCGACACAGAAATTCAATGGTGTGAAGATTTTATCTTCAATTTGAACTATTTGTGCTATGTAAAGCATGTATATGTTCTGCAGCAGCCGGTATATCATTATGTAAAACGGAAAGACAGTTTGGTGAGCAGTGAATTGCTCAGCAGCAATATTTATAAGATAAAACGGCGGGTTTATACGCATTATCGTAATTTTTTTGAACAGATGGATTTATACGAAACCAATAAAGCAAAAATCAATGGATTTATGCTGGCCGTAACAGCGGACAGTCTGTTTCGTCTGCCATCGGGGATTGTAAATAAAGAGACACAGCAAATTATATTTCCAGATGTGGAGCTACAGCGCTTTCGGAAGGAGCGTAGAATTCAGCAGCGCGTAAAGAGAGAGGAGAGCAGGCCGCGATATGAAACTGGCCGGCCTAGATAAGAAAGTTTATGAAAAAATGGAATTTGCGAAAAAAGAAAGATGCGTTGGTGCAGCAGCTGAAAGAAAATAAAACAGCATTTAGTTTATATTTGATTCTGCGTGTGCTGGTAATTGTTGTGATGATTGCGCAGTTTTTAAACGGCAATTATGAAAATGTATTTTTATGTGTGCTGACTTTGGTATTGTTCTTTGTACCTAGCTTTATTCAGCTCAACTATCATATCAAATTGCCGGATACACTGGAAGTTATCATTTTGTTATTTATCTTTGCAGCAGAAATTTTGGGTGAAATACATGCCTATTATATTTTGTTTCCTTTTTGGGATACCATGCTGCATACATTAAACGGATTTTTAGCTGCGGCCATTGGTTTTTCTATGGTGGATATTTTGAATCGCAACGAGCGGTTTAGTTTTGCCTTATCGCCAACGTTCATGGCCATTGTTGCATTTTGTTTTTCTATGACCATTGGCGTTATGTGGGAGTTTTTTGAGTTTGCTATGGATTGGTTCTTTCGCTTGGATATGCAAAAGGATCCCGTTATTCCTGCCATATCTTCTGTTATGCTGGATCCCACAGGCGGCAATACACCAACACAGATTAAAAATATCACAGATGTTGTAATAAATGGGCAGCCGTTGGGTTTGGGCGGTTATTTGGATATTGGTCTGATTGATACCATGAAGGATTTGTTTGTCAATTTTATTGGTGCAGTGGTATTTTCTATCCTGGGATTCTTTTATGTAAAATACAGAGGCAGGGCCAGCTTTGCCAGTCGTTTTATTCCTAAAGTTGTACACAATGGCCGGCACAATAAAAAGAAATTTATTGAATAAACCATTCATGATATCTGCGGTGTTGGTTCCTTGTTGCCGTTTATGACAAAAAAACAGCCTCTTATGTCAAAAGGTTATCTTTTTTCTCATTTTTATGTCATAATACAAAGAGAAAATTTCAGCAAATGTGAAAATGCTTTTTGTTATTTTGATATGAAAATATACAGCAGGTGCGTAAAGAGAGGGAACAGATACAATGAAAAGACGAACACAGCGGGCATTTTGTTGGGTATTGCTGACAACATGTTTGACAACTTTGTTGCTGCCAGCTAAATATGCGGCGGCTGATCATACTGTGCCGGTATCGTTGCCGGAATTTCCGGTAACATTAAATGGAATGGAGATGGATAATCAGTTTACCCAGTATCCGTTGTTGGTGTACAACAATATTACCTATTTTCCAATGACTTATTATGGCAGCCGATATCTTGGCGTAGAGACTACCTGGAATCAGCAGGGCGGTTTGGGTGTGCATCAGAATGGGGTGCGTTGGAACTGGCATAAGTATAAACGCTATTTGCCTAATAAAAGCACTGGTGTTGCAGCCATCAATACAGGAACCATTTATGTGAATAATCAGTTGATTGATAATAGCAAAGAGGATTATCCGCTGCTGTCGTTCCGTGATGTCACCTATTTTCCGCTGACATGGAGATTTGCAGTGGATGAGTTTGGATGGACATATCAATACAGCCCGCAGGAGGGGTTGGCCATTCATTCACCAGGGGCTGTAACCGCGAATGAAATTACATTGCCGATTAAAGAATATGCCGATGGTGTTGGTTCTTTTGTAAAGGCGGGCGAGTACTATTATTATGAAGGGGAATGGGGAACTATCTGGCAGGCGCCGGTTGCTGCGCCAACGAAAGCGAAAAAAGTATATCAGCTGCCGGTGAACAAACAAATAAAGGAAGATGGGGAGCGTTATTGCCGTCCGGAACTGCGGTTAGAGAATGGTGTCGTTTTGTTGCGCTATGAACAAACGGAACGTGGAAAAACCGCACAATGCTATGTACGTTTATTTGAAGATGGTACAGCAAGTGAGCTTTATCGTGGCAGCGGCAGTATCCATTGCTATGACAATATGACTGTACTTCATGTATGGGACTCCAATATGGAAACGGGCAGCATTCAAATACAACAAGGACAGCAGACAAACGTATTTCACAATGTGACAAAAATAGATTGTTATACGGTAAGAGATGTCATTGAATATACGGATACAGAATTGCTGTTTATTGGCGGTATTGGCGATAATCGTAACAATACTGTCAGGAATGCCAATATTGTTGCTGTAAATTATAAAACAGGTGCAGTGCGGCAGGTGGTAGCAGATACGGTGCGTTATTTTGCAGTAGAGGGCGACAACCTGTATTATCTGAATGAACAGATGCAGCTCTATCGAATGCCGCTGGCTGGCGGGAAAGCTGTAAAGCTGACAAATACAGCAATCAAAGATTTTGTTGTGCTGCACGATACGATTTGTTATGCTGATGC
>USPE01000134.1 GCA_900556545.1 uncultured Peptococcaceae bacterium
AATACAGCCGTTTATGAACAAGACGCTGCTCTTGCGGGATGGTCAGGTTTTTGCCCAGGGGAATACGGAAGAAATCGTAACCTCCTCTATGATATCTGATTTAATGCGGGAGCCGGTGGTGGTCCATCGGGATAAGGAAGGCTACATGCGCATGCAAATAGAAGCGCCCACTGCGGTGCGCAGCATCTGTTATTAAGGAGGGAGCTATATGTCAGAAGAAAAACCAACCTTTGCCCAGTGCTTTGGCGGCAGAGATGCCTGCTGTATTGCTGCTGTGGGCAATATGGCTGCCATGGGCCGTTTTGAAACGTCGTTTTCTACCTATGGCTGCGCATACCTGCAAAACGATGAGATCGTTTACCGCGTAACGCCGGAAGCAGAACAGCTTCGCACCTTTGTGACAGAAAGCGCTCTGCACGGCATGTATCCCACTGGCATCATGAACGACAACTGGTCTACGCCGGTGCCCACAGGTATGCGGGAAGAAATGGCTTATCAGGCCAAATTACGATTGGCTCATAAATTGCAGCAAGCCTATCCTCATGCGTATTTTCGTCTGCTGCAGCCTTTTTGCAATACAGCAGCCAGCAATGACGCTGCTCCGGTATTGTGGGATATGGTGCAGGCCATTGATGGACATTTTGATAATAAAGAACTGCAATTGCTGGAAGGCACCTGCCAGATTGCCTTTGATGCCAAGCTGCTGAACAGAGAAAGCCTGCAGGCGCTGCAGCACTGGCTGTATAAAACCAAACGGCAGATGGAAAATGACCCTGTGCTGCAAACAGATTTATCCCGTCAGTTTTACGGTTTCTGCTATCGCCAAAAAGGAAAACCCATTCAGGCCGTTGTCAATGCTCAACCGCTGCTGGTGTGGGAACAGCACGACAAAGCCAGCCGTTCCGGCTATCTGACCGGCCCCATTATCAAAGAGACCTGCTGGTTTGAAAATGCCGCGCATATTCCTGATGGCCGTACTAAGTTCCGGCAAACGGTTTTGCAGCTGCAAGGGGAAGCCTACTTCCAAATGCTGCAGTCCATCAGAGAATTTACCAGCGCAGTAGATTCCATACAGTTTCAGCAGGCGCTTGCGCAACTGGAACAAACCGGCGCTGCCCACACCATTGCAGATTTTAAACAGTATGGCTATCGGTGGAACTGTCTGCCCATGGAATAATGTTGGGGGATACTCCACTCAATCAAATTGCAGCTGCAGCTCTACCGGACAATGGTCACTGCCCAGCACTTGGGTATGAATGGCCGCGCCCTGCAAGTTTGGCTGAAGCCGATCGGATACTAAAAAATAATCGATCCGCCATCCGGCGTTCTTTTCCCGCGCTTTAAACCGATAGGACCACCAGCTGTAAATATTGGCAGTGTCGGGATAAAAATATCGGAAACTATCTGTAAATCCGCTTTGCAGCAATGTGGTCAGCTTGTCCCGTTCCTCGTCAGTAAAACCGGCATTGCGGCGATTGGTTTTGGGATTTTTCAGGTCAATCTCCTGATGGGCTACATTTAAGTCGCCGCAGACAACCACAGGCTTTTTGGCGTCCAGCTCCTGCAGATAGGCGCGAAAATCGTCCTCCCACTGCATGCGGTAATCCAGACGGGCCAGCTGATCCTGCGAATTGGGTGTGTATACCGTTACCAGATAGAATTGTTCCAGCTCCAGTGTGATGACACGGCCCTCATGGTTGTGGCTATCCTGCGGCAAACCGTAGCTTACCTGCAGCGGTTCTATGCGGCTGAAGATGGCTGTGCCCGAGTATCCTTTTTTCTCTGCGCTGTTCCAATACTGATAATAACCGGGCAGGTCCAGCTCTAACTGACCGGGCTGCATTTTGGTTTCCTGCAGACAAAAAAAGTCGGCATCAATTTGTTGAAAAAAATCTAAAAATCCTTTGCCAACACAGGCGCGGATTCCGTTTACGTTCCAGGAAATAAGTTTCATAAGACTGCCCCTTTGCTTGATTTCGATTGTAGCTTGTTTGCTGTATTTGTTTTAATTACATTTATTATATCCGCTTTCCCGAACTGGTGAAACAACTTCTTTAGTTATAATTATTAATTATGTCACGATAGTCAGATTGAATAGCAAATCCTTTGCATATTTAGTATTTTAGTGTTAAAATATTAACAATAAATAAAACAAACTTTTTCATAATGAATATTATGAAACAAAAAAGACAGGAGTGTAGTAAATTATGCAAGATTTAAACGCAAATTCCTTTGAAGAACTGATTTATGATGAAGGCAAACCATGTCTGGTTATGTTCTCCAGAAAAAGCTGCCATGTATGTCAGGAAGTTCATCCAATCATTGATGAAATCGAAGAAGAATACAAAGACAAAGATTTCGGTTTCTATCACGTAGACGTAGAAGATGAAAAAGATCTGTTCAACCGTTTCTCTCTGAAAGGTGTACCACAGATTCTGTTCTTCAACGAAGGTGAATTTTTAGGTAAATATGCTGGTAAAAAAGATGAAGAAGTTTACACAGCAAAAATTGACGAAATTCTGAATGCTTAATTGATTCTAAGCTGCAAAAAGCCTCTGTTCGCAGAGGCTTTTTTTGTTGCGCAAAAGCGTTCGACCTGCGCCAGATTTTCTTTTGGAAGAATACAAACAGGTAAGCTTAGGGCTATTTACCCTAATACAAATAACAAAGCATGATATATTCTTCATCGTTTTCATCTACAACTTTGAATCCTAACTTTTTATACAGTTCCAGTGCATAATTCGTTTTTTGTACTGCTAACGAAGCTTGTTTACAGCCTTTTTCTTTTAATTCATCAAGCATCGCTTTCATCAATGCTGTACCGATACCCTGGCTTCTGTATTCCTTGTAAAGAGAAATGGCAAAAGAAGGAGTTTCATCGTCAACATGTCCATAATCATTCATAATGCGAACCCATACAGCACCAACGATTCTGCCGTTCACTTCTGCAACATAGCAACTATCACTGTCACGTTTTCCAAAATCAGATATATAAACTTGAAGTTCCGGTTGATTAATAATCTCCCTCGGCGGTGGTGCAACTTCCTCTGGAATAAATATTGCTTCATACAGAAAATCGGATAAAAGTTCAATTTCTGACTGTTTTATTTTTCTGATTATATAGTCCATAACAATCTCCCTCCCCGCATTCCAACTTCATTTTTGGCCTCATTATAAATTTTCGTCCACTTTATGCCTTCTATTGGATGAAAACGAAACAATCTGGACAAAACATCATTGTTCTATCCCATCCTTCAGTACATATTTAATTATACGACATAAAAACCGCACATATCTCTGGTTAAGGGTTCCTGATAATAACCATTTCTTTGACATATTTGATGTATGGTTTTAGCAAATATTTACCTTGATTTTTCCGAGGGATCCGTATTTCTGTTTTTCTTTTCAAGATAGAGATTTCTAACATCAATCCATAAGTCGTTATCCTTACAGAACTTTATTTTTTCCTCTAGCTTGTAAAAGCCCTCGCTTTGAAATTCCCACGAATAATAGGGTGGCTTCGCCGACTTATTAAATTTGATATATTGCTGTCGTCCATCTTCACAATTGTACACAATTGCAAAATCGCAACTATGGTATATTTTAGAGTTCTCCCTATCCTTAACTTTAATGGTAAACACTCGAGTACTATCTTCGCAACGGTCATAACAAAATTCTTCTGCAAGCCGATTAAAAGCATTCATTAGAATATGCTTAATTTCTTTAGCAGTAAAATTTTCTTCTTCGTCATTGATTTTGATATTCACATCAAAGTCAAACCCTTTATTTCCCTTCTTATCAAAAGTTACCATATTGCGCGACACACTTCCAACAAACTTATACTGAAAAGTAAGTGTATTACGTATTTCATCTTGGACAAGACGAAGTAACTCTTCCAGTTGATTTCTCACTGGACGAATTTCTTTTTTTGTTACATACTGAAAATGATACATAGTCTGCTCCTTTCCTGCCCAATCCACCCATTCAGCATTCTCCGCTAAATCGGTATATGATAATACATTTTATGTGTTTTGTCAAATCATAACTTTCTCTTTGCTCAGTATACGATTTTATCAATTTAAACTTCTGCCTCATTTGTGCCAATCATTATTTTTATTCCTTCATCAGCCTATAACAAAACAACGTATTCTTTCGGCTTTCTGACAAAAAGTTTTTTCGATACAGGCTATCTGCAAATGATTCTTATCAGATATCTACACACAGCAGTATACTAGACATGCTGCCTGGGCGGCGTTTATATATGATTATCATCCGAATTTGGGAGGGACTATTATGCACTATGTGTTTCTTGTTATTGGAATTCTCACAGAAATCTGCGGTTCTACCCTTTTAAAGTTTACCGATGGATTTCAAAAAAAGTTTTTGGCGGCGCTCTGTCTGCTGGCCTACGGCATTGCCTATTACATGGTGGCGCTGTCTATGAAGGTATTGCCGCTGAATATCGCTTATGCCACCTGGTCCGGCGCAGGCACAATGCTCACTATGGTGATTGGTATGGTTTTGTTTAAGGAACGATTCAAGCCATCTGGCTATCTTGGCTTGTTGCTGCTGTTGGGCGGCATCATTGCTTTAAATTTATTGTAATGGTTCTGATAGCAATCAGGATATGGAAAGGAGATTTTTTCATGCAGGCATATATACAAATGGCGTTGACTGTACTGCTCAGCTTATTGGGCTCTACCATGCTGAAGCTTTCCCACGGTTTTACCGTTATCACACCTACGCTTATCTTTATTGTCAGTTATTGTCTGGCCTTTTATTTTTTTGCCAGAGCGCTGCGCACTATCCCATTGTCGGTAGGTTATGCCATCTGGTCCGGGTTCAGCACCGCAGCCAATGCTCTGGTAGGACATTTTTATTTTCACGAAGCATTGGGACTGCCTAAGATCATTGTTCTGGTTATCATCATTATCGGTATTGTATTAATCAACAACTCCCGCTTGCCAGTAGATGAAAATGATTATTACCAACGGATTGAACGGGTAATTCGTTAAGTCATTGCCCTTTACTACCATAAAAAGCCCTTGAGCAGATTGTTGCATTGTCTGCTTAAGGGCTTTTTATTATTGCTCCTGTAGGCTTACCGTATTGTAACAGGCTACTACTATAAGAAAGACTACTGCAAATCTGCAACAGTAATTTTTTTCTGCACATCATCTGCTTTATTTTTTATGTTTTTCTATTACATGATGCTGAGGTGTCTTCTCTTTCTTTTGGAAAAGCTGCGGCAATTTGGCCCAGTTTTGTTCTAATACGCTAAGATCCAATTTTTCTTTGCGCGGCAGTTTTTCCAGGCTGGGTCTGGTAAATATCAGTTGCTGAACACTGCGGCCCATATTCTGCGCCAATAGTTTTAAGGTTTGCCGTATCATATTGGCGGTTTCTTCATCCACATTCCGCAGCGTTTTCAGCATATCTCCTGTATTGGTCAGCCAAAGTTTACCCAAATCCTGCAAGGTATCCGCTTCTTCCACCGTTAACAATTCAAACATGGTGTCTACAAATTGTTCCCGCTGCTCCGGTGTCAAGCTGGCCAACCATCCGCGAATGGTCTGGTCCAAAAACCGACTGCTGGCTGTCACCTTCTCCAGATAAATAAAATCA
>USPE01000135.1 GCA_900556545.1 uncultured Peptococcaceae bacterium
CGGAAAAGATCCACGCGCTCAATGGTGGAGATGGCTTCTATTTTTATGATGCCGCAGCTCCAATTGTGACAGCAGATTCTATCAATTATGAAAAAGCATTCTGGGCCTCCCGCTATGATAAAGGCGAGGCTGATTATCTGAACTGTCCAATGAATGAAGACGAATATAATCGTTTTTACGATGCATTAATCGGTGCAGAACTGATTGATACCAAAGATTTTGAAAAAGAAAAGTTTTTTGAAGGCTGTATGCCTATCGAAGCTATGGCCAGCCGTGGTCGGCAAACCTTATTGTTTGGACCAATGAAACCAGTTGGATTAATTGACAAACGGACTGGCGATTCTTCCTACGCAGTGGTACAGCTGCGAAAAGATAATCAGGAAGGAACGCTGTTCAATATTGTAGGTTTTCAGACACGGATGAAATGGGGCGAACAAAAACGGGTTTTGCAAATGATTCCCGGTCTGGAACAGGCTGATATTGTTCGCTATGGTGTTATGCATCGCAATACCTTTGTAAATGCACCAATCTCATTAGAAGCAACAGGTCAAATTAAAAATCGTTCTGCACTATTTTTGGCAGGTCAGATCACAGGTGTGGAAGGTTATGTGGAATCTACTGCCAGCGGATTGGTGGCAGCCATCAATGCTGCCAGATTATATCAGCAGAAAGATTTATTGCAGTTTCCGTTAACAACTGCTATTGGCGGATTGATGAATTATATTGTAACAGCTGACAGTAAACATTTTCAGCCTATGAATATTAATTTTAGTCTGCTCCCTGGTTTAGGGCAAAAAATTCGGAACAAAAAAGAAAAAAATGCCTTGATTGCCCAACGGGCATTAGATGCACTAGATGCATTTTTACAGCAGGAGCAGCCTTAAATTTGTGTATATATTGTACTTGTATATTACATTTGCAACGGTTTAACCTCATCAACAAAGGAGAGTTGCCTTTATGTCTCATCCTTATTCGTATTATTTACAGGAATTTTTAAGTTGGCTGCAGAACGAAAAGGCATGTTCCGTACATACCATCACTGCCTACAGCAAAGACTTGGAGCAGTTCGGACAATTTGTAGAACAAGAGAATTTGCAGATAGAACGATTAGAGTATCGTGATTTACGCTATTACATGGCCAGCCTTCAAAAAGGGCAGACTTTGAAAAAAACGACAGTGAGCCGTAAAACAGCTGCTTTAAAAAGTTTCTTTAAGTTTTTGTATCGTGAAGGATTTTTGGAGCGCAACCCAGCTGATTTACTGTCAGCGCCTAAAAAAGAAAAGCATCTACCTTCTGTCATCAATGAAATTGATATAACGCAATTTTTAGATGACTTTTTGTCTGGTGAGGAGCCGGCGCAGTTGCGGGATAAAGCAATTTTTGAATTGTTGTACAGTTCGGGATTGCGTGTATCTGAGTTGGTAAATCTGGATTTAAACACTGTGAATAAACAAAAAGGTATGCTGCGTATCTTAGGAAAAGGCAATAAAGAACGGGTAGTTCCCATTGGCGAGCAGGCGCAGTGTGCTATTGCCCGATATTTAGAAAGCGGCCGTCCTTTTTTAGTAAAGCAACAAGAAGAAACAGGACTGTTCTTAAATCAGCAGGGGAACAGGCTGACGAGTCGTGGTGTAGAATATATTCTGGAGCAATATATCAAAAAAGGAGCGCTAAAATACAAAGTAACACCGCACGCCTTTCGCCATTCCTTTGCGACGCATTTGTTGGATAACGGTGCTGACTTACGAGTAATTCAGGAGCTTTTGGGACACGAGAGCCTTTCCACCACACAGATTTACACTGAAGTCTCCAAGTCTCATTTACAGCAAGTTTATTTAAAAACACATCCACGGGCATAACGACCGTTTAAAGATAAGGAGGATTTCTATGACTACCATTTTAGCAGTAAAAAAGGATAATCAGGTAGCGATTGCTGGCGATGGTCAAGTAACTTTAGGCGAAAAAGTTATCATGAAACATTCAGCCAAAAAAGTGCGTACCTTATATCATGGAAAAGTTGTAACCGGTTTTGCCGGTTCGGTATCTGACGCAATTACATTATTTGAAAAGTTTGAAAATCATCTGGAATCTACCAGAGGAAACTTAACAAAAGCCGCTGTTGAAATGGCAAAAGAATGGCGGTCCGATAAAATATTAAAAAATCTGGAGGCCATGCTGATTGTTGCTAATAAAGAAGAACTTCTGGTACTCTCCGGCAATGGGGAAGTTATCACGCCAGATTTTGATACAGTTGCCATCGGCTCAGGCGGTTCTTATGCCTATGCAGCTTCCTTAGCGTTATTGCAGAACAGCAATTTAAGTGCTGCTGAGATCGCCAGAAAATCGCTGGAAATTGCCAGTGAAATTTGTGTCTTTACCAATAACCATATTACTGTGGAAGAAGTACAGTAGGAGGGAACACAATGGAAAATTTGACACCACAACAGATCGTAAATGAATTGGATAAGTATATTATCGGTCAGCAAGAGGCAAAAAAAAGTGTAGCAGTTGCTTTACGCAATCGGTATCGGCGCAGTCGTTTACCAAAAGAACAACAGGAAGAAATCAGTCCTAAAAATATTATTATGATTGGGCCTACTGGTGTAGGTAAAACAGAAATTGCCCGCAGATTGGCCAAATTGGTACAGGCACCGTTTGTAAAAGTAGAAGCAACAAAATTTACCGAGGTCGGTTATGTAGGCCGTGACGTAGAGTCTGTGATTCGGGACTTGCTGGAAGCGGCAATTCGTCAGGTAAATGAAAGAATGACAAAAGAAGTAGAACAGCAGGCAGAACAGTTGGCAGAGGAACGGCTATTGGACATTCTGGCACCATTGCCAAAGAAAAAAACCGCAATGAATAATCCCTTTGAGATGTTTTTTAATAATAGCAATGCTGCCTCAGCCAATACAGAAAATACTGCAGATGTACAAACAATAAAAGATAAACGGGAAATTTTAAAGCAAAAATTACGTCGGCAGGAGTTAGAAGATGATTTTATTGATGTCGAAGTAGAAGACAGTAACTCTATGAACGATATGTTGGCCAGTATGGGCATGGACGATACCAATGGAAATTTGAGCGACATGTTTAACAATTTCATGCCGAAAAAAATGAAAAAACGAAAAGTAACAGTAACACAAGCTCGTAAAATTCTGGCACAACAGGAAGCTGAAAAGCTGGTCGATTTCGACGATGTAAAACAGGAAGCAATTGCTTTGGCTGAAAACCATGGAATTATTTTTTTAGATGAAATTGACAAAATAGCAGGAAAAGGTAGCAGCAGTGGTCCAGATGTTTCCCGGGAAGGGGTGCAGCGGGACATTCTTCCAATTGTGGAAGGCAGTGTAGTAAAAACCAAATATGGAAATATTCGTACCGACCATATTTTATTTATTGCTGCCGGTGCATTTCATGTAGCCAAACCGACTGATCTAATTCCAGAACTGCAAGGACGTTTTCCAGTGCGGGTGTATTTGGAAAATCTGACACAGCAGGATTTGGAACGAATTTTAAGAGAGCCGGATAATTCTCTGCTAAAGCAGTATACGCAACTGATGAAAACAGAAGATGTCGCTCTAACTTTTACGGATGATGCAGTTACCCAATTGGCCAAAATTGCTTATGATTTGAACGAAGAAGCGGAAAACCTTGGGGCACGTCGTCTGCATACTATTTTAGAAAAACTGCTGGCAGATTTGATGTATGCAGCCAGCGAATATGCTGGTACACAGTTTATAATTGACAGTGTGTATGTGAAAGAGCATCTTAGTGAAATGATGATCGATCGGGATTTAAGTAAATTTATTTTATAATTTTTTGCATTTATCATTATGTAGGGAGTTTTTATTATGCCAATTACCAAAGCAGTCATTCCTGCTGCTGGACTGGGTACTCGTTTTTTGCCTGCCACCAAAGCACAGCCAAAGGAAATGCTGCCCATTGTCGATAAACCTACCATTCAATATATTATTGAAGAAGCGGTTGCTTCCGGTATTACTGATATCTTAATTATTACCGGTCGAAACAAACGGGCTATTGAAGACCATTTTGACCGCTCTATTGAATTAGAGTTGGAATTAGAACGAAAACATAAAGAGACGCTGCTGAAAGAAATCAAAGCTATCTCTCAGTTGGTCAATATTCAGTATATCCGCCAGCAAACACCAAAAGGACTTGGACATGCAGTTTTGTGTGCTAAAAATTTTGTAGGCAATGAACCTTTTGCTGTTCTTTTAGGCGATGATGTGGTGGATTCGCACGTACCATGTTTAAAACAATTGATGCAGGTTTATGAACGGTACAATTCCACTGTACTTGGTGTACAGCAAGTTGCCTGGGAAGATGTGAATAAATATGGTATTGTTTCCGGCGAGGTGATGGAAGACGGCATCCATAAAGTAAAAACCTTGTTCGAAAAACCAGACCGTGAAATTGCACCATCCAATGTGGCAATTTTGGGACGTTACATTATTACGCCTGACATTTTTCCAATCTTGGAGAAAACAGAGCCTGGCGCTGGATTGGAAATTCAGCTGACAGATGCATTAAAAGAACTGGCACGGCATAAAGCAGTGTATGCTTATGAGTTTGCAGGCTGCCGTTATGATGTTGGCGATAAATTAGGTTTTTTGAAAGCAACTGTAGAAATGGCTTTAAAACGACCGGATCTGCATGACGATTTTTCTGCTTATCTAAAATCGCTGACAGAACAGTGGGAGCATCTGAGTTGTTAAAATTTTTTCTATAATCTTGGAAAAAAATATTGTATTTTTACTTATTCTATGATATTATTACAAACGGTGCAAATACACACGTCCATTGATTTTGCAGGCAGAGCCACCAGATGGTTCCTGTAAAAAAAGAGACGGGCGGAGGAATGCAACAAAAAAATCTAAATGAAGAGAGGAGGTGTCCGAAATGGCAGTAATCTCTATGAAACAGTTATTAGAGGCTGGGGTACATTTTTGTCATCAAACAAAAAGCTGGAACCCTAAAATGGCTCCTTACATTTTTGCAGAAAGAAATGGTATTTATATCATTGACTTGCAGAAAACAGTAAAAAAAGTTGTAGAAGCGTACGATTTCGTACGTGAAGTAGCAGCAACAGGAAAACCAATCCTGTTCGTTGGTACAAAAAAACAGGCACAAGAAACTATTAAAGAAGAAGCCTTGAGAGCAGAACAGTTCTATGTAAACGAAAGATGGTTGGGTGGTATGCTGACCAACTACAAAACAATCGAAAAACGGATTGAACGTTTAAGAAAACTGGAAACTATGGAAGCTGACGGCACTCTGGATCTGCTGACCAAAAAAGAAAAATTCAAATTATTGGGCGAAAAAGAAAAACTGGAACGGTTCCTGGGCGGTATCAAAGATATGCCTGGACTGCCTGGTGCATTGTTCGTGATTGACCCAAGAAAAGAAAAAATTGCTGTTACTGAAGCAAGAAAATTAGGGATCCCTGTTGTCGCTATTGTTGATACCAACTGCGATCCTGATGAAATCGATTATGTTATTCCTGGCAATGATGATGCTATCAGAGCCGTTAAATTATTGACCTCTGTAGTCAGTGATGCCATTATGGAAGCTAAACAAGGCGCCAG
>USPE01000136.1 GCA_900556545.1 uncultured Peptococcaceae bacterium
GAAGATTAATATGCAAGTAAACCCCCTAATGCGGACCCGCCGGTACCCAGTACCATAGCATCTTTGTTACGCATCGCTACAGAGATTACACGTTTGCCGTTTAATCTGTAGTTGTACAGAGCATCGATGATTTCCCGTTCTAATTCGTATTTGTCAGCTGGATCTACAATACCTGTTTCGTATTTGCCTTTCAGGTTGATGTAAATCTGGCTGGCACGAGTAGCAACTGCTCTTGTTTTGCTCCAGTCTATTTCTTTCAGGTCGTTGCCGTTTTCATCTTTTTTCAGAACAGTGAAGCCCAGTTCCTGCATCACTTTTACGTTACAACCGAATGCGTCACCGATTAATGGTTTTTCTTCTTCTTCTGGAATCAACAGACCATGGTCGGAGAAGATCATTACAGTCCAGCCTTCATCTAAATAGTGCAGGAAGCTGCCCAGATAGTCGTCTGTCTGTTTGTATACCCGTTCAATTGCTTCATGGTAGAAGTCCTCTTCTAATTTATTCATCACTGGACGGTTTTTACCATAGTACCAGAAGAAGTGACCCTGCGCGTCTACATTGTGAATATGGCTGAATACAACCTGATAGCCGTTTTCATCAATCAGATACTGCATTGCTTTGGACTGCCATTTGCATACTTCTTCCCATGTAGGAATCATAATGCGGTCAACGATTTCTGGGTTATAACCGCCGAAGCATGGGTTTGGCTGTACATAGCCAACATTTTCAATAACCTGTTTGTACAGGGATTTTGGATGGAACATGCTGTCATTGGCGATATCAAATGCTTTACTCATCCACAGACGAACGAAGCTGCCGTCTTCAGCCAAATCCATAACCATCATATTACGGTTACCCATTGCTTTTTCTTCTTTATAGATAAATTCATCTAAGATACCAATTTTGTATTCGTCTTTCTTCAAGGTTACAATTGGTTCTGCATCTTTTTTGCTGTGATAATAAGCAACAGTGTCATATACACCGGCTTCATTTTTCAGAATCAGGCAAGGTCTTCTTACCAGACCATCGGATGTTACTACATAGAATTCTTTTGCGCCTTCTGGAGCTTCTGCCCAACCGGTAGCCGGTTTAATTGGAGAATTACATACGTCAGCAGCTGTATCTTCTACCCCATCTTCCCCGTCGGAGTGTTTCAGAATGATGTTTGCCATACTGATACCACTTGACAGCAAACTGCCAGTATCAAATGTTTCTTCGGCATCTGGAATATCTTCGATTACGCAGCCTGCGCCGGTGTTGTTGGTTGCAGCTGGTTTAAAGATTAATTTTTCAATGCTTTCTTTTGCTACAACCATTTTTTCCATTTCGATTTTAGCAACACCGGAATTTACAGCACCAGGCTGAGAACCGTCAACTACGTGCAGATTTGGGTTCTGGCTGGTTGGAGGCCAAGCACTACCTGGCCAGTGCCATACTAATGTTTTCATACCTGCTTCTGCAGTTACATTCCACAATGCTTCTGCATGGCTCAGACGAGAGTCCAAGTTGTAACAGGCTGTATCTAAATGTTCTGGATCCTGTCTCCAGAAACAGGTGATACCGTGAGTAACAGGTAGAGCGCCGGTAGCCAATGTGGTCCACAGTGGTGGGGTAATGGTTGGTGGTGTACATACTAACTGCAGATTTTCTCTCTGCGCGCCAGCTTCTACATATTTTTTGATGTTAGGCAGTTTGCCTTCATCCATAAATTTCTTTGTCAGTCTTGGGTCTAAACCATCTACACCCAGTAATAATACTTTATCGGTATATTGCTTTGCCATGATATAAGCACTCCTTTTGTTTTTTATATTTATAAAACTTGATTGGGCTTTCTTTTGTCGGCCGACTGAAAACCTCATGTATTTGATGGTTTTATTATACCTATCACGTTCTCTTTTCGGTAGAACCCACTTTTTTGATTTTCAGCCGCCTCTGCTACAATGAAATATTTGTAGCAAATTTCAAAAAGCATCTTCTTTCTGTCTATATTTTTTGCTATACTAACTATTAAAAGAAATCGTTTTTTCATTTGTCTTCGTTTTATAAGGAGTGTATCTATGAATACCATCTATCTGCAATATATTCTGACCATTGCTGACTGCCGATCTATCAGCAAAGCAGGGCAGCAGCTAAATCTAAAACAACAATATTTAAGCCATGTGGTAAAGTCTGTAGAAGATGAATTTAACATTCAAATTTTTCAGCGGCATTCCCGCGGGCTCAGCATCACCGAAGATGGCTATGTGTTTCTGAATTCCGCCCGACAGATTACAACACTGCTTGACAAAATGCACATGCAGTATCTTTATCCCAGTAAACAGGCGGAACGCAACGAAGCGCGGACACTGCATTTACAAGTAGCGCCCATGTTATATCCAAACATAGTGAATAAAAGCATTGCCGCATATCAAAAATTGTTTACCCAAACCAAAATCAATTACGCTGAAAACTATCTGGAAGACAGCATTCCCTGCATTATGAACCATCCCTATTCCATCGGCTTGCAAGTATCCCGTATTCCGCTGGAACAATTAGCTGATACACTGCCTTCTCAAATTAAAATTATAAAGCTTTGTCCCACAGAATTGGCTGTTTTAACATCAAAACAAACAGCAATGGAGCTAAATAAAAAAACAATGTCCTTGAACGAATTATTACAGAAAGAACTAATCGCCTTTGCACCCAAAGGCATAGAAGAATCGGCCATCTACCAGACATTGCTCCCCTTTGGCGAACCGAACATTTCACTGACAGCCGAAAACAGCATTATCTTTATAAATTTATTAGAACAAGGAAATTATTTTACCATCGGCTCCTCTCGTTTAACCCAAATTAATAAAAACATTGTGGCCATTCCCATTGAAGAATATTTGCAAACACCTTTATGGAACGTAGCCTTGATTCAGGAAACCATGTTCAACAATCCTATTATCCGAGACTTTTTAAATATTCTTTTGATGCAGGTAGGCGAACCAACTTTATAACAGCAAAAAAAGCCAAAGTAAAAAACGGAATCAGTTTTTTGCTTTGGCTTTTTTGTATTCTGCCGATACATTGTTAAGAAAATATCCATCACATTGTAACAAATTCTTAAACATCTATTGACAATGTGCATGAGCACAACTTATACTAAATATATAAGTTATACTTATAAAATTTATTTTTTATCCATGGCACATGTTATATCCAATAAGGAGGCACAGCATTCAGGATCGGCCGCTGATAAAACAATATTTTTATGATTGATATCATTTTGCACGGCTATACAAGAGGAGGAGAGATTATGTATCAAAACAGTAACATGAAAAAGGGGTTAAGCATTTTATGTATTGCATTTTTACTTTTAACACTGTTTCCAATGGCAACATTCGCTGCCGATGAAGAAACCATTGACTTAAGCAAGTACAAAAATACCAGTTATTATTACAATGGTACTATCATCACTGTGGACGAAGAGCAGGGCGAAGATGCCGAGGGTAATCCAATCTATGCCAAAGCTGTTATCGTTGGCGACGGTAAAATCGCAGCGGTAGCTTATACCGATGCTGAGGCAGAAGTGTTAGCTAACACAGTGCAGAAATACAACTGCCGCCGTATCGACTTAAAAGGGCAGACCATGATTCCTGCATTTGTTGACCCACATGGTCATATTGATATGGTTGACCAATACTACAGCGCATCTCCGGCCAGAGATATTGTCAGCCTGGAAATGCTGGTAGAACAGGGCCAAAAAGATTTTAACACCTGGCTGAACGACAAAACCTATGATGACGTTTACGGCCCTACAGAACCTGGTGGAAAATTCTGGTTTGTTACCCATGGATTTGACAACACTGCATTCAAAACTGACAATTTCGATAAAGAAGCCTATGCAATGCCAACCAAAGATATTCTGGACAAAATTTCTACCGAATATCCTATCATCTATATCCACGCCAGCAACCATTTATGCGGCGTAAACTCTCTGGGCCTGGAACTGCTGAGCGAAAAAATGGAAGCGCTGAAAACAGCCGCTCCGCAACAGTATGCTTACTTCAATCCGGAAATCAACTGGGATAAAGATGAAAACGGCGAATATACCGGTATTTTAAGAGAAGGCGGTTTCTATTCCTTATATATGGCAGAACCGGTATTAACCGATCCTTCCCGCACCAGAATTGCTGATCCGGCCGGTACATTGGCAAACGCAATGGATACTTATGCCGGTTATGGCATGACCACTGCTGTTGGCGGCGGCGGTTTAAAAATGGCAGAATTAACTGCGCAGATTCCAAACAACGAACAGATTATCGATATCAACAATGTAGCCAGTTATGAAAACAAAAAAGTATTTGAGGGCTATACAAGTGCTACCTCTCCGCGTAATGAAAACAACCTGCGTTTTCATTGTATTAAAATTTTCCTGGACGGTTCCCCACAAGGTAAAACTGCCTGGTTTGCAGTAGATGAAACTGATCCTTCCGGCGGCGGTTACTACAGAGATACCCATGAAACTCTGCTGGACGGCAAAACCAACGCCTGGTGGTATGGAGAAGCAGAAGGTAAAAAAATGGACAGCAAAGTGCTGACTGCACAATTCGCAGACTGCATTCAATCTGATTTGCAGTTCACCTGCCATACCAACGGTACCGGCGCAATTCAGCAGTTTATTGATTGCTACCGCGATGCCTTAAAACAGTGCGGCATTGATATTAACGATCCAAAAGAAATTGCAGCTGTACAGGATCGCATTCGTCCGGTTCTGATTCATGCGCAGACTATCACTATGGACCAGATTGAAGAATGCAAAGCGTTGGGCATTAATATGTCCTTCTTTGTAGACCATGTTTATTACTACGGTGACTATCATCTGTACTCCACATTAGGACCGGTGAGAGGTCAGTTAGTAAGCCCAATGGCTACTGCAATGGCTGATGACAAAATTAACGTAACCGTACATCAGGATGCACCAATCTCTACACCGGATATGGTATTCTCCATTTACAATGCAGCAAACCGTATCACCAGAGATGGGCAGGCAATCGGCCGCGGCTCTGCAGACGGCAGCAGCGATAACGATGCTCGCATTACCGACTGGCAGAATAAAAAATATGATACACAGGATGAACGCATCAGCGCCTATGACGCTCTGAAAACCACCACCATCAACGGCGCATGGCAGCACTTTGAAGAAAACCAGAAAGGCTCCATCACAGTGGGTAAACAGGCTGACTTTGTAATCCTGAATGTGAATCTGCTGTCCGATGAATTCCTGGGCTTAACACCATTGGAAGTAAAGAACGGTTCGTTTATTGAACAGACCATTAATAATGGCCGTGTGATCTACGATAAATAAGTTAAGTTTTCATATGATGATAAACTTAATTCCATTGTTTGTAATGTTCCATCATTGAGGGGTTATTTGCAATTCATTTGGTTAATAACTATGTTTCACACTAAACATCCATGTTGCTGTAAATCGGCTAACACAAAGGTTCTATAATAAATGTTGGGGTAGCGATTATCCCGACATTTATTTTTTTTATAGAAAATAATAAAAAAGAGAGCAAAAATGAAGGAAATCCATTAGAATAAAGTTGACTAGACCATT
>USPE01000137.1 GCA_900556545.1 uncultured Peptococcaceae bacterium
CAGCAGGTGCAAAAGCCGGGGTTGATTTTGGCTGATTTGGATTTGGCCTTTCAGGTTATTCGAGACTGTGCGCGGGAGGACAGTCTGGAAGGCATTTATGTCAATGATTTTGCACTGTATGAGCAGCTGCAGCAGCAGATTGTTTCCCGCAAAATTCGGTTTAAGATTCGCTGGCGGGAAGAAGATTTGCTGGAGCGGTTTCAGCTTTATGGGGAGATACGGCAGATTCACCGCAGAAAGATATGGCTGAAAAATGGTGGTTATCTGGTGTTTGACCGCACCGAAGCGTTGCAGGTGGTAGATGTGAATACGGGAAAATTCACCGGTAAGCGCAATTTTCAGTCCACCATCGTGCAGATGAATCAGGAAGCTGCGCGGGAAATTGCCTGGCAGATTCGTTTGCGCAATCTGTCCGGCATCATTTTGATAGACTTTATTGATATGGAACGGCCGGAGGATCAGGAACAGGTGCTGGCAGTGCTGGAACAGGCGCTGCAGCAGGACAGAGTAAAAACTTCTGTTTTGGGCATGACTCAGCTGGGATTGGTAGAAATGACCCGCAAAAAAACCAGAGCGCCGTTGAGCGAAGTATTGGAGCAGCCTTGTCCGCTTTGTCAGGAACGGGGACGGGTGGACAGTGCTGCCACCATAGGGCTGCGTATTGTTCATGAACTGGAAGAAGAAGCGCGGCGCTCTAATGCGCCTGTGCTGCTGGTGAGCTGTTATCCCACTGTGGCTGCCTGGCTGATCGGTGTTGAGGGCAAGCAGCTGGAACAGCTGGAGCAATGGCTGCACTGCCAGCTGCTGGTGCGGGGGGATGATTGTTTTGCAGCGGGCAGTTATCGCATTATCCCCCAGTATGATGCCGATTGGCATCAACAGCTGCCGGTTTGCCGAGGAGAGATTTTGCAGATAAAAATTGAGGCGATCCATCAGGAGCAGCAGCAGGACGGCATTGCCCGGTTGAACGGCTATATTATCCAGGTGTCCGGCGGTGCGGCGCAGTTTGGCCGCTGGGTTGCTGTAGAGGTGCAGCATGTGATGAAAACCCACGCCATTGCCAGCATCATCAAGCAGGAGGTGGTGGTATGAGGTTGTTTGCCTTGTCCGATCCCCATCTCTCCTTTGATGGGCAGGGAAATGCCTATAAGCCCATGGATATATTTGGCGATGGTTGGCAAAATCACAGCAGCCGCATTCAAAGGCAGTGGCTGGAGCAGGTGCAGGCCGATGATGTGGTGCTGCTGCCCGGTGATATTTCCTGGGCTATGACATTGGATGAGGTGCAGCCCGATTTGGAGTTTTTGGCTGCGCTGCCCGGTTATAAAATTATTTCCAAGGGCAACCACGATTTATGGTGGGACAGTTTGGCCAAGGTGCAGAAAATTTTGCCCGATGGCTTTGCCATTTTGCAGAATAACAGCTTTGTCTTTGGCGATACGGTTATTTGCGGTACCAGAGGCTGGCAGTGTCCCGACGGCGCTTTTGCCGATGACCATGATGAAAAGATTTTTCGGCGGGAATTGGGGCGGCTCAAGCTTTCTTTGGACAGCGCGCCAAAAGATACAGCCCGCAAAATTGTTATGCTGCATTATCCGCCGGTCAATGGGCGGCAGGAAAAAAGTGAATTTGTGGAGCTGATGGAGCAATATCATGTGGATATTTGTCTGTACGGACATTTGCACAGCCATGCTGTGCGCACCGCTTTGGAAGGTGTGCATTGGGGCATGGAGTTTCAGTTGGTCAGCGCCGACTATTTATCTTTTCAGCCAAAGCTGATTTTGCAGAATTTATAATTATATAGATGGTATTATGTATGATTGGACTTTTATAAGTCAAAGGTCATGCAAAAGTGAGATAATCAATAAATGAGGAGGAATTTTTTATGAAACAGATTATTCAAACCAACAATGCGCCGCAGGCTATCGGGCCATATTCTCAGGCAGTGATGGCAGGGGGGATGTTGTTTGTATCCGGTCAGATTCCGGTGATTCCGACAACAGGCCAGATTGTGTCAGACAAAGTGGAAGAACAGGCCCGTCAGGTGATGGAAAATGTGAAGGCTGTGGTAGAAGCTGCCGGTCTTACCTTGGATGATGTAGTAAAAACCAGCGTATTTATTAAAAACATGGATGACTTTGCCACCATCAATGGTGTGTACAGCCAGTATTTTAAAGAAAATTGTCCGGCACGGGCTTGCGTGGAAGTGGCCCGTCTGCCGAAAGATGTGCTGTTGGAAATGGAAGCCATCGCAGTAAAATAACCGCCTTTTGTTACAATGATCAATAAGGGCGCCAGAGCCTGTCGGGATTACCGGCAGGCTTTTTTGGTGTGCGATGCTGCATTATCGGGAGATTGTTGGTTGCCTACCATCCTCGACCAGAAAGGCGTCGGGTACCAGACAGTTTTAGCACTGTTCCCCTTAGTCGGACTACGTCCGCCACGGTTGGAGCAGCTGGTCAAATTGTCCGCTTCAATGTCGACAACGGCAACAAAACATCTCCCTGGTTTGCGCATAAGGATAGTCGGAGCGGATTTAGAACACTGTTTGCTTATGTGAGATGTTGTGCTATACTTGGGTTAATAAACCAATGGATAAATCGAAAGTTGCAGGAGGAATATTATGAAGAAAATGAAAGAGTGTCTTTTTTCTGAAAAAGGGATGAAGATTGTCAACACACTTTTCGTTCTATCAATGTTTTTCTATAGAAGCGGATTGATTTTTATTGCTTATGCTGCCTGGATTGTCTATCTTGCATTTTGTATTAAGCACACAGAGTCAAAAGGAAGTAAGATAATTTATTTTATATTTGTTGGGATTGCAGCCATTATGATTTGTTTGAATCTGTACTTTTTACTGAAAGGATAGTGGTTGATGTTGGAACAGGAACAATTGCGGGAACAACTGCGATATAAGCAGGGGGCAGCCTTTGATGCTGATTATAACGGGTTCACTTTTTTACAGTTTTATGAGCCGTCAGGGCCGTTTTTGCAGTTGTTTTGGGATACGGCCTATCAGCTGTCCAGCCTGCATCGGTATTTGGAGTATGCTCGTCGTTATCTGGAAACCTATTTGCAGCAGGGGCAGCAGCATGGTGATTTGCTGGCAGCAAAAAATACAGCGGCGGAGGTTCGGTATTTATATGAGGAAACCTTTTTGGCCGATCAGACGTATCTTTTGCCTTATCAGTATCAGGCGGTCTTTTTGATGCTGTATACGCTTTATGAAAATTTTCTTACTGACTTGGTAAATTTGGTGGAAGCAGAGCAGGGTGTTGTGTTTTCAGCCAAAGCTTATCGAGGGGCGCTGGTTCACCAATATGTGCAGTTTTTGAATCAGCAGGGAAATTTGCAGATTGTCTTTGATGCGCAGACCGAGCAGCAATTTGATTGGATTCGGAAACTTCGTAATGCTCTGGTACATAATGGCGGCCGGGTGGATTCTTCTGGGCTGAAAAAAACGATAACGGCTCAATTTCCCCATCTGATAGAACATGACAGAATCGTATTGGAGTATGAATTTTTGATAGAGGCCTTTGCAGTGACAGGAGCTATGATAGCTGCTGTGGAAAAGGGCTATTGGCATCAGGATAAGGAGTGAAGCATGTGGCAAAACCACGAAAAATGCTGGGCGATGTAACTGGACCATCCGCTGTTGCGATGATGGCTTTGATCGAAACCCAGAGTCAGGCTACTTTGGGGCAGTGGGCAGTTACCTTTGCCCAAAGGGAGATAGCCCCCATTTATAATGCCCGCTGTCAGGAGAGTACGGCTATTTCTGCGGCGTTGGCAGCGGCGCGGCAATATTTGGAAGGCACTGTTTCTTTGAAAGAAATCAAGGCGGTGGTCAAGGAAACCAACCAGCTGGCCAAAACCTACGAAAAAGATGTGGCAGCTCAGGCGGCGGTTCGGGCTGCGGCAACGGCATGCAGCGCAGTTTATTTGCCTACGGCAGCCCTTGGCTATGTATTTTATGCAATTGCAGCCATGGTATATGACAGGGGGGGCATCCAAGAACAGCCGGATGTATATGACCGACTGGCAGAAGAAGCTTTTGCCGATATATTGGCATCTTTGCAGGCAGCGGCTGTTGCCGAAGAACCTCAGCCGGTAAAAGTGAAGTGGCATTGTTGACGTTGGAAGTTATGGTATAAAAAATATGCAAAAAGGCTTGCGGAGCATCGGTTTGGATGTTAGCTGCAAGTCTTTTTGTTTGTCTGCGATATATTTTTATTTTGCAAAATAGTATTGACTGGGATTATGTGATGGGGTAATCTATGGATAGTTACATGTGTAGAACCGTTACCGTTGATGTACACAGGGAGGAAGCACTATGAAATCAACTTTGTTGCAAACATATCAATGTGGAAGAAGAATTGCAGTTTCAGTGATGATTATGCTGCTGGCGGTGTTGTTGGCCGGCGGGTTGTCTGCCTGCGCGCAACAACAGCGGCTGGACGCTGTGTTGGGTGATGTTGCGGAAAAACGTGATGAAATTGACATGGCCTATCTGCGCTGGGGCAGTGTTGAGATATTTATGGAAGAACCTGCGCAGATTGAACAGTTGTGGCAGGAATTGCAGCAACTGCAGGTGCAAGAGGAACCTCAACCGCAAATCAATCAGGCAGCTCATACCATTATTTTTACCGATGAAGAAGCGCCCGATTGGCTGGGCGGTGTTGCCTGGAATACCGATTGCACTGAGATGTGGCTGATTGGTACGGAGTATGAAGCCAATACTTACTGGCAAAGTAACGAGCCGGAACAGGTGCAGCAGTTGTTGGCGCAATTTTGCAGTGATGCTCGCGAAGAATGGAGCCATACAACCATATATGCCGATCTGACAGGTGATGGGCAGGCAGAATGGCTGGTAACCAACCCGGCAAAAGGGTTCAGCGTTTATACCGAGGATGGGAAAACGCTGCACAGCAGCGACTGGGTCGATTTTTACGGCAGCTATCATTTGTGCCGTCTGGAGGAAGAACAATATGGGCTGTTGTATTATGCACCGCCTTATGCGCCGCTGGCAGGAAACGATAATTATATAACCAGCTGGCAGCTTTGGACCTTTGATGAAGCCGGAACCGGTGTGGAGACAGCCCATGGGGAGCTTTCGTTCACCCTTGCAGATTTGCAGGATGAAGCAGAGAATGTGGTCCAATTTTTGCAGACCATCAATGGTTATCTGGATGATTCCTGCTTGCTTTATGCCGATGATGGAGCTGGTACACAGCGGTACAGCACTGTTGAGCAGCGAGTGCAGCAGCAGGAAGAAACTGCATCGGGCTGGCTGAAAAATCTGACTGTATAAAGGAACAGTGCCTGGATTTTTTGTAACGATACAAAATGATATAAGCAGACTATGTGAGACGGTTGGCTCTGCTAATTCATATGAATACATGAAAATAATAGAAAAATTCGTATATAGGAGATATCATGCAAAGCATAGAAATTTTGATTGGCGGGATGGATTGGTGAATAAACAACAAATATATGATTATTTAAGACAAGAAAATATTTGGTATGAGGTAACAGAACACGAAGCAGTTTATAATATGGCTGAACTTTCCAATATTGAAAT
>USPE01000138.1 GCA_900556545.1 uncultured Peptococcaceae bacterium
CCCCTGCCGCAGATACCGAGAGCCGTAATTTTTTCACGGTCTACATATGGCAGGAGTCCAAGATAATCTACACCGGCACTGATGTTCTCACTGAACAAGTCAGGGGACGAAATGTGGCGGGGGTCTCCGGCACTTTCGCCCATATAGCATGGATCAAAAGTCAGAACTACAAAACCACGCCCAGCCAACTCGTTTGCGTAAACACAGGGTCCTTGCTCCTTAACACCGCCATAAGGTGGGCCCACAACAATAGCAGGATGTTTTCCGCTAAGATCCAAATTTTTTGCCGTGTAAAGATCGCCGGCAAGAGCAATCCCATAGCGGTTGTTGTAACGGATGTGGGTTCTTGTAATATTTTCATTCAATTTACAGATATAATTAGTCATTAGTGTAGTCTCCTTTTCTGATTTTTTGTTTACTTTCTACTTATCAGTATATACAAAATTGGAAAAATTACAAATGGTTATTAATAATAGCTTTCAATCGTTTACAGGAATAGTTAAAGGGTGTATAATGGAATTACTACAGTGTGGATAGGAGAATGCTATATGATTGAAACGAGACTACTGCATTACTTTCTTGCCATTGCAAGAGAGCAGAATATGACAAAAGCAGCAGAGACGCTGCATGTCACCCAGTCTACATTATCCAAACAGATGATGGATTTGGAAAAACAACTGGGAAAACAACTCTTTATTCGGGGAAATCGCAAGCTAACTCTGACAGAGGAAGGAATTTTTTTGCGAAACCGGGCGCAGGAGATTTTATCCTTGCTGGAGAACACAGAGTCTGCATTGCGTACTGATAAGCAGAGCCTGAGCGGTGGCATTTTCATTGGCTGCGGGGAAACTATTGTTATGGATTTGTTTGCAAAGTTCTTTGCTGAGTTTCATGCGGAGCATCCCGCTGTGCAGTTTCATATACACAGCGGTGATGCAGATACCGTTTTAGAGCGGCTGGATAAAGGACTTATTGACATGGGGTTGTTGCTCGGTCCTATCCGGCAGGAAAAATACGATTACTTGAATTTGCATCAGAAGGATGTTTTTGGGCTGTTGATGCAGGAAGATTGTCCTCTTGCGGAGCAGGCGGAAATTAACATCGATCAGTTAAAGACACTTCCTTTGATTTTGGCAGAGCAAACCTTTCAGGGGCATCAGGATTTGGAATGGTTTGGAACGGATGAATCGGTGCTGAATATTGTCGCTACTTACAATCTGATTTACAATGCGACCTTTTTAGTGGAGCGCGGTATTGGATATGCCCTGTGTCTTGCTCAGCTGGTAAATACTAAAGGGCGTAATCTGACTTTTCGCCCTATTACGCCGGAACTGTCTGTTGGGCTTTATGTGGTGACGAAAAAATATCAGATTTTTTCTCCGGCTGCCAAAGCGTTTTTGGAACAGATAAAGCAATCGCTTTCCTTGCAAGACGCTTGTTAATTATTACGAACTAAATTATTTTCCATCAGATTTAACTTTTATTGCACTTCTCCAACAAAATTATGAAGACGTTTGGAAAACGCTATGTTATAATGAATTAGAAAGATGAAAGCATGGCCATATTGCATAGGCAATTTAAAACATGCAGAGGCTATATCCAATATAACGTTTCAAAATTAAAAAGGACGCAGGAGGAAAAACAAATGACCAGAGAAACAGAGCGTGTAATCAGAGAATTACAAAAATTCATGGAAAATAACACCTTTGAAAATGATGAGGATGCCGAGCAGGCGTTTATGCAGTATATCAACAGGCCGGATGCCGATAGGTTTAAAGCGGAGCCGGATGCCTATGATTATTTGGAAAAAGCCCAGACCGCTGCCAGTCCTGCCAGTGCAGTCAAATTTGCCAAAAAAGCATTGGAATTGGATCCTACCCTTATTGAGGCCGAGTTGTTGATTGCGATTCATCAAGCAAAGGATTCGGCGCAGATGCAGTCTGCCTTGGAAGGTCTTCTGAAAAAAGAGGAGGCGCGTCTTGCCAAGGAAAATATTACCGAGGAGCAGTGTGCCGGGGAATATTATCTGATTTTTGAAACTCGACCTTATTTGCGTTTGTATCAGATGTACATTGAAACATTGATTACGCAAGGAAAAATACGGAAGGCAGTGGAGGCCTGCAGCAAGGTGCTTATATTAAATGATAATGACAATCTGGGTATCCGCTATACGTTGATGGCGGTTTATGCTATGCTGGAGGAACGCACATTGGCAGAGGCGCTTTATCAAAAGTATCCGGAAGAAGGGAGCTCTATGCTGCTGCCCATGCTGGCGCTGTATTATAAGCTGGATGATACCGAAGCGGCCACAGATTGCCTGAAACGTCTTTGTGCCAACAATAAATCTGTTAAGCAAGCCGTTAAGATACTGCGCAAGGGTGATGAGGTTCAGATGATGGAGATCTTGGGCAGCCCTTATTACAGTCCTTTTTCTAAAGAAGAACTGGTAATTGCTTATTGTGATAATATATTGTTGTATATGCCGATAGGGGATGATTTTTTGAAATGGGTCGAAACGCATATTCCGACCAAAAGTACTTCCGGTAAAAAACAAAGCACAAAGAGCAAGAAAAAAGCATAAATAAACATTGGTATTCAGTCAGTTCCGGTGTGGCATAACAAAGGAATAGGCAGGCTTTACAAAAAAACACGACACACCATATCTCCATATTGTGTTTCTGGCAAAAGATAGGTGAGAATCATGAAGTTTCGGGACAAGCGAAAAAATGAAGTAAACGATGCGTTTTCTATTGAAATCAAGGAAGATAGAGCCTATATCAGATTTTCTGAGCACGGAAAGGAATACAGCTACTATCAGGCGAATATTGAAATTCTGGACGATGGGCATAAAGACGGTGAAGAACTGCCGTTTATGGTATACAAGCTGGATAAACTGTGCTATAAATGCCAAAGAATGACTACAGTATTGACTTATATTGTGTTTGATGACGGAACCAATGAGGATGTTACCTTCCCTTGGGATAAGGAGCGGCTTTTGCAGGCACAGCATATTTGGTCCCATATACAGGATCCCAGCATTGAGTATTACGGCCTGAAAGTGATAGGGGATGATGAACGGCTGGATCGGCTTTTGATGAAAAAATTTCCGGAAAAGATCCAGCGAAGATACAGCAAAACCCAGGAGCGGAGTTATCCCATGAATTTATGTGATCATTGCGGTGCCATTCAAGGCTGGAATTATATCTACCGTCAAGTCAATGAAGCGATAAAAGAGATGGAACCGATTGAAATATTAGCTGAAAGCGCAGAATAACTTGGGGAAGATGGGTGGACAAAATCAGAGAATGATGGGTCTTTTATAAACTGAAATGAAAAAATATAAGTAGGATAATGATACAAACTTTCAAGACAAGCCTTCAAACTGATGTAAAAAACGTTACTCAGTTTGGAGGTTTTTTACATATCCTGTGATTATAATTTGCATATAGTGCCAAAAAAGAGCGAGTCGTTTATGTAAGAAAAAAGCCAGACCGTAAAAGAATCTGGCTCTAAGTGCAATGTATGGTTATGTCAAAATGCAGTAGCTCTGGTGCGTTTTTATACGTTTTTATACCATGCTGTGAATCCATTTGCCGCTGAAGGCACGCCAGAGACACAGTACAAATTTTATGATTTCTTCCACAATGACCAGGGTAAATACCATATAAACAGGCCATTGCAGCACCAGCGCACCGATAAAGGCTAAGGGAACTCCAATAAACCACATGGTGCAGCATTCAAAGAGCAGTGAAAATACCACATCGCCGCCAGCGCGAAGAATCCCCATGATAACTGTCATATTGATCAGTTTAATAGGCATGGTTAGTGCCAGAATGCGAATCATGAGCAATGCATCGTGGCTTACTGTTGCGGAAGGCAGGTCGTAGAACCACAGGAATACAGGTGCCAGCAACAAAATGACACCGGTTAGCAGCAGTCCGATGACCAAACAAAGGAACATGGCGCGGTAGGCGTATGTCTGCGCCCGATTGTTCAGGCCGCGGCCGATGGTGTTGCCCACCATAGTGGCAGTGGCGCCGGATACACCGAAGCCAAAGATGGTAAATAAATTTTGTACGGTTGTAGCAATCTGGATGCTGGCCAATGCATCGGTGCTGATGCGTCCGTAGGCAGCTGTATAGATGACAACGGCAAGACCCCAGCAAAGTTCATTGCACATTACCGGCAGAACTGTTTTGAAATCCTGCACCAGAAAAGCCGGATGCAGATCAAATTCCCGCAAACGGATGGCAAGCGGTGTTTTTTTATAATAAATGTAAGCGATAATAATACCGGCTTCTAAAATGCGGGCAATCAGTGTGGCCAGTGCAGCGCCTTCTACGCCCATGGCAGGAGCACCAAAGTTGCCGAAAATCAACACATAATTCAAAAATGTATTACAGATTAAAGCAATGGTGCTGGAAATCATAGGCAGAAAGGAATTTTCAATGCTGCGGGATGCGTAGCCAAAGGCGTAGGTAAGACCGGAAAACAGTGTTCCCGCTGCCAATGTGCGAATGTAAACAGCGCCCAGGCGCACCACCACAGGGTCATCATTGAACAGCCGGATAATATTTTCTGCAAACAAAATACCGACAACGGTGAACAAGATACCGATGAGAAAAGTGTAAACCAAAATCAGTCCTAAATATCGTTTGATAGAGACTACTTCTTTCTTCCCCCAATACTGGGCAATAAAAATGCAGTAACCGCTGCAAATTCCTACTAAAATAACAATATTAAAAAAGAAAAATTGGGTTGCCACGCCGACAGCAGCCAGTTCAACGGTGCCCACGCGGCCAATCATAATGGTATCTATCATATTTAAAGAAGAAGAAATAAAATTCTGCAATATGATAGGGATGGCAATTTTCAACAAGGTAGCCGAAAATGTTTTATCATGATAAAAGTCGGATAAAAATTGCCGCAAAACAATCAATCCTTTCCTGAAAATTTTGTGATTTGCAATAACGATGACGCTATATCATACTATGTTTTGAGGCAAACTGTCAAAGAATTTTGTAATTTTGTATAATAATATAAAACCCCGACCACAGAGATGGAAGGGGTTGGAGAATCAGGTATTCAGAGTTGTAATAAAAGTTGTGCTTAATCTGGTTTTATGGTTTTGTAGTGTTGTGATGCGAGCTGCCAAAGCGTGAACTTCTTCTGTTGCTGCTTTGCGATATTTGGCTTCTGTCAATTCAATTTCACGGTTTACAGCAATCAGTTCTAAAATGAGTTGTTTTAGAGGTTCACTTTCGGGCAAAGCAATTGTTTGGAGCAAGTTGGCTGATTTTGCATCGGCTTTTTGCAGGGCTTCGGCAAGCTCTTGTTGGGAAAGTGAAACAGGTTCTGAAAATCTGTTGTCCGGCGCTGCGATTTGCTGCGTGGAAGGGATTAATGGAAGTGCCTGAATTTCTTGCAGATTCATGAGAATATCCTCCTATCTCAAAATGTGAATGCAGTAATGGGAACGAACACGAAAAAACTACATTTTCATTATAGCATAGATAACATAAAAAAACATTATTAAAAAACACAAAAAAATATAAACGATGAAGGGAA
>USPE01000139.1 GCA_900556545.1 uncultured Peptococcaceae bacterium
GTTACTGCTGGTTTTTTGAGGCCGGCCAGAGGCAGAGCCCCTGCCGCTTCTGCAATAATTTTGTGCCGTTCCAGCAGCATCAGCAGTGCTTCCATAATTTCTTCTTCTGTTACCTGAATAATGCCGTCCACATATTGACTGCATACATCAAGGCAATTATTTCCTACTGTGCGCACAGCAACCCCTTCGGCAGCAGTGTGAATATCCTGCAGTGTTACCACTTTTCCGGCATCCAGGGAAGCAGTCATACTAGCTGCACCTACTGGTTCCACCCCAATTACCTGAATGGTAGGCTTGATGGCTTTGGCTGCCAGCGCAATGCCGCTGATCAATCCGCCGCCGCCGACAGGAACCAGAATCTGGTCAATATCGGCCATTTCTTCTAAAATTTCTAAAGCGATGGTGCCTTGTCCGTACATGACATCGTAATCGTTATAAGGATGCACAAAGGTATAGCCGTGTTCTTCGGCCAATTCTACTGCTTTGGCATAAGCTTCGTCATAAACATTGCCGTGCAGCACCACATCAGCGCCATAGGATTTGGTAGAATCTACTTTGATCAATGGTGTTACCAGCGGCATAACAATAGTGGATTTGATACCCATCTTGGAAGCAGCCAATGCTACACCCTGGGCATGGTTTCCGGCGGAAGAAGCAATAATGCCCTTGGCACGTTCTTCTTCAGTCAGATTTGCGACTTTGTTATATGCGCCGCGAATTTTAAAGGAACCTGTTCTCTGCAGGTTTTCTGGCTTAATGTAAATTCGGTTGCCAGTCTCCTTACTGAAAAAATCACTGTAAATCAGTTCTGTTTTCCGCAGCACGCCGTCCAGATTTTTTGCAGCTTTGCGGATATTGTCCAGATGATTTGTTGTTTCCAAGTTCATTTCACAATCTTCCCTTCGTTGAAAGTAATAGAATCATATAACAGTATGGAGTTTTTCCATGTTGTTATATTATAGCATCTGTATAAGGCAAGATACAAGCATTGCAGAAAAAAACTTATCGGGAAGTATTTCGGTTGTTGGGTGCAATAGGACGATAGTTGGGAAAAATTTTTCCCCAATTGAAAATAACGGGAACTTTTTTGAAACGGTTTCGTCTGAAGAGTATGCAAAGCACAAATAAAAAAATTAAAATCACTCATGAAGGAGCGTATTTTTATGAACAACAAAAAATTAATCACAATCGCATTAACAACCGCATTTGCTGTAGGTATTACAGCTCCGGTATTTGCAGACACTACTGCAGCAGTTGCAGTACAAAATACAGCGGCTGTTGTAACAGAAGCGCAGCAGGTTATGGCATTGGCAACAACAGTGGGCGTTGTACAGGAAATCAATGAAGACAGCAAGTCTCCAAGTATTTTAGTAAAAAATGATCAAACAGAAATTGATTTTTATATCAATATGGATAAAGCCAGCGGCAATGCCACTTGGGTGATTGATGAAAACGGACTGCCTATTGCGTTGAAAGATTTAAAAGGGAAAGAAGTAGTGGTATCTCACAGTCAGGCGATGACCATGAGTCTGCCGGCAAGATGTAATGCCACAGCAGTGATGGTAAAAGGTGATGTAACTCCTAACTATGCTGTAGTAGAAGCGGTCAGCAAAAATGCAGATGGCAGTGTTACCTTAACAACCGATAGCGGCAGCCGTTTGGTAACAGTGAATAAAGATGCAAGCATCAGTCCGTACTTGACAAAAAATCTGGTGTTTATTGATGGTCTGAAAGCAGGGGATGAAGTGGTACTGTATTATGATATCATGGCGTTAAGCTATCCGGGACAGGCCGGTACAGACCGTGTATTGCTGCTGCATCCTGCTGATGCTGCAGTTGACAGCGAGAAAGAAACCGATACAGCTGTAGACGCTGTTCCGCTGTCTGATGCAATGGTAAATCTGCGTGATGCCGTTAGTGAATTGGGGCTTTCCATTCAGTGGAACCAGGAAGGCAGCACTGTTATTTTAAATAAAGATAACAGCGCATTTAGCGCAACGATTACCATTGGCAGCAGTGACTATGGCATTAATAAAATGCGGGTAAAAGCTGAAAATGCTGCTGAAATTCGTGATGGCCGCACCTATGTGCCGCAGTCATTCATCACAGAATTGAAAACTGCGTTGAATGAAAACGCATAATGAATGATATTTGTATATGATTATAAAAGCTATTCTAACTTTGTTGGAGTAGCTTTTTTATTTTCACCGGGGGAAACTTTAAGAAAACTTATTGTGCTGTTCTGGTGAATCTTATATAATAAAACTGAAGACAATGCCGTTTTGCTTAAATCAGCGGGCGGCAGAGGACTGAAAGGAGCTTAAACGTGCGGATATTGATTGATGCAGATGGATGCCCGGTGGTGGATGAAACCATTCTGTTGGCGCAGGAGTATGGGGTGGAATGTTTTATTCTTTGCGATACTGCCCATTATTTTAACAAAGATGGCGCTCATACGATGGTGTTTTCTCAGGGAGCGGACAGTGTGGATTTTGCTCTGGTAAATATGGTGCAGCCCGGCGATATTGTGGTAACGCAGGATTATGGCTTAGCAGCCATGTGTCTGGCGCGCAAAGGAAATCCAATCAATCAGAATGGCATGATTTATACCGAACATAACATTGACGGATTATTGGCCAGCCGGCATACTGCGCAGAAAATTCGCAGAAGCGGCGGTAGGACAAAAGGGCCGTCAAAGCGTATGGCGGCGCAAAATGAGGCATTTATTTGCCAGCTGCGCAAACTGATTTTGGCAGGGCTGGAACAAAATAAATAAACGACATAGCAAATCAAGGGAGCAGAAAGAGGGGAGAGGCAGCAATGACAATCAAGGAAACCTTAAGAAGACAGCGTGAATTCTTTTTATGCGGATCAACATTAGATGTCGACTGGCGTCTAAAACAACTGAGAGCGCTGCGGAAAACAATAAAAAAATATGAAGAAAATCTAATTTGGGCTTTGGAAGAAGATTTGGGTAAATCTGAGTTTGAGGCATATTCTACAGAAATTGCCATGGTATATGATGAAATCAATACTGCAATTAAACACTTACCTAAATGGGCAGAAATTCGTCCGGTAGATCGCGGCGGGTTAAACCAGTATCCGGGCAGACTGATGTCCTACACAGAACCTTTGGGTTTGGTGCTGATTATTGTGCCATGGAATTATCCTGTGCAGCTGGTATTTTCTCCATTAACAGCGGCAATTGCAGCGGGAAACTGTGTAGTCATTAAGCCGTCAGAACTGGCGCCAAAAACGCAGGAAGTTGTAAAAACGATTATTGAAGAAACCTTTGAAAGCCTTTATGTCAGCATTTTTACCGGTGGTGCAGAAGTGGGCCGCGAACTGTTAGAAGAAGATTTTGATCATATCTTCTTTATTGGCAGTCCTCGTGTCGGCAAAATGATTATGCGGGCGGCAGCAGAGCATTTAACATCAGTAACATTAGAACTGGGCGGAAAAAGCCCTTGCATTGTAGAAGACACTGCCGATTTAAAAGTGGCAGCCAGACGGATTATCTGGGGCAAATGTCTGAACTGCGGGCAAACCTGTATTGCACCGGACTATGTGCTGGTAGACCGCAAACATAAAGATAAGCTGATGCAGTACATGATTCAAAATCTGGAAGAATTTTATCCGGGCGATATTTTTGAAAATCCTGATTATCCACGGATTGTCAATGAAGAACACTTGAATCGTTTGGTAGGTTATTTGGACGAAGGGCACATTGTGCATGGCGGACGGAGCAACCGTGAAAAATTGAAACTGGAGCCAACTATTTTGGATATGGTAGATCCGGAAAACAGCATGGTCATGAACGAGGAAATTTTTGGTCCTATACTGCCCATTATTCCATATGATTCCCTGGAAAAAGCAATCTGCTATATTCAGAATCGTCCCAAACCATTGGCGTTGTATCTTTTTACCCGAGATCCCAATGTGGAAAAAATGGTGATGAATCAGGTTTCTTTCGGCGGCGGCTGTGTGAATGATACCATTCTGCATGTTTCCGGTGCCGAAATTCCATTCCGCGGAGTAGGGCAAAGCGGTATGGGCGGCGCTTATCATGGCAAAGCAGGATTTGATACCTTCTCCCATCAAAAAGTGGTGCTGAAACAGTCCAATGAGATTGAGCTGCCGCTGCGTTATGCGCCATACAAGAAAAAACTGAAATGGGTGCGGACATTAATTCGGTAACAGCTTATCCACAAACTTATCCACATTTTTAGCGAGTTATGCACAGATAAAAGTGGATAACTACGGTCATTGACTGTAACTGTGTATAAATGACAAAATTTTTATTCACAATATGCACAGGTTCTGTTCATTGGTGTTGGCAGAAGCCTGATAAGTGCTTTATAAGGAATTATCAGAGAGACAGTCGGATTATTTCGGCTGTCTTTTTTATATCTTTCAAAGAGTTGATCAGTAGTCAGATAAACAGCAGGCGATGTTTGCTGTTTATCCAACAAATTGCGGATAGCATATTTTTATACATGGCAGGAAAGCATGGGTTAAAAATATAATAGAAAAAAGCAACGATTTGCAGCGTTTTGTAAAAAAATAAAAAATAATTTACCAGTATGCTAACGATATTATAGTGAATGAACTGTTGCAATCTCTCTCCCCGAAATTAGTCGAAATAATATGATTTCCTTTTCCTGTAAAAAATGATAGGCTGGAATAGCAGTAAAATTTTTTATGGCAAAGGAGAGACTGTGTATGAAACAAAACAAATTGCAGGCAGTGTTGACAGCCAAACGTCAGAGCGGGCCTGGAAGCCAGGGATTTACCCTGGTGGAGCTGATTGTGGTGTTGGTGATTATGGGAATTTTGACAGCGGCTATATTACCCATGGTGACTGGTTATGTAGCCACAGCAAAAGAAAAAGTGGAGGAATCTAACTTGCATATGGTAGAACAGGCGGCGCGGCTGTACCTAACCCGTTGGGAAATGGAAAACGGCGAAGCGGACAGCACCACCATCACTGCTTCCGAACTGGTGCAGCAAGGGTATTTATCGCCGCTGGCAGAAGGGGAAGATTACAATATCACCATTACCAGAACAGAGAACAGCTATGATGTAACAGTTACAGCAAGTACAGTAAAAAATTGATTTTTGGCTGCAATCACCATATTACAATTATTAGCAGACACATGGTATACAGAGCGGCTCAGAGCAGCCTTTTGGTGTAAAAACCGGAGGACTGTTCTTTTTTTCGTAAGATTTTCCTGTTGACATATTGTGCATATTGTATATAATGAATATATACAATATAACATGAGGTGCACATCATGAACATTATCATCAGTAATACTGGCGGTCAGCCTATTTATGAGCAAATTGCCAGTCAAATCAAAGCATTGATTATCAGCGGCGCTTTGAAGGAAGGAGATATGCTGCCTTCCATGCGTTTGCTGGCCAAGGAATTGCGAATCAGCGTGATCACCACCAAGCGCGCTTATGAAGAACTGGAACGGGACGGTTTTATTATTTCTCAGACAGGAAAGGGCAGCTTTGTGGCAGGGA
>USPE01000140.1 GCA_900556545.1 uncultured Peptococcaceae bacterium
TTTGCTGTACAGTTGCTATCAGCAGCAGGAGCAGCTGCCGTTGACGTTTCGCCGTTATCTGACCGCCTACCACACCAGTGGAGAAATGGAGTATATTGCACTGGCTGAGGCATCCAGCCTGTTAGAGAAACCTTTATTGGACGGTTTTGCCACAACCTGGCTGGAAGGAGAAGAAGAAAATCGGGTTTGGATTGGTGCTGATGGCACCGTTGAAAACAGAGGGCCCAGCACAGAAAAGGTGAAAGCTATCTTGCAATTATTGCTGCAGGCGATGAATCAGGGACAAGGGCAAATAAAGATATAGTTGTTGAAAAGATAAAAAATTGTTTGCTGCGTTGATTTTAGTATAGAAACGAATATATCAGAAGAAAGCCATCGGCGGGATGGTGTTTTACAGGAGGAACTATGGAACACATTTTAACCATTGCAGGATCTGATTCCAGCGGCGGCGCCGGAATACAGGGCGATTTAAAAACCATTACAATGTTGGGAGCTTATGGTGCCAGTGTTATTACTGCGGTTACAGCACAAAATACGACGGGCGTTCAGGGGGTTTATGAAGTGCCGCCGGAAGGGGTTGCCGCTCAGTTAGACTCGGTTTGTCAGGATATTCGGTTTTCTGCGGTAAAAACAGGAATGCTTTCCAGTAAAGAAATTGTGGCTGCGGTTTGTGATAAACTGGCTGCATATCAGCTGCCTAATCTGGTGGTGGATCCGGTTATGGTGGCCAGCAGCGGGGATTTGCTGCTGCAGAAAGATGCCATTGAAATAGTGCAGGAACGGCTGCTGCCATTAGCTGTGCTAGTGACACCAAACCTGAAAGAAGCAGAAGTATTATCCGGTATGGCTATCACTTGTATGGAGGATATGAAAAAAGCCGGGCAGAAAATGCAGCGGGAGCTGGGCTGTGCCAATGTATTGGTGAAAGGCGGTCATCTGGCGCATACTGCTACCGATTTGCTTTGTATGGCAGATGGAACTGTTCTGTCTTTTCCGGAAGAACGAATTGAAACAAAAAACAGTCATGGCACAGGCTGTACGTTGTCTGCTGCTTTGGCTGTGTGCCTGGGCAAAGGGATGGAAATGCAGCAGGCTGTGAAAGCAGCCAAGCAATATTTGACAAAGGCGTTGTATTATGGTCGGCTGGATCAGGTCGGTCATGGTACAGGGCCGGTGCGGCATAATTATAGTTTGTTTGACAAAAAGTAAACGGGTTTGAGGGAAGGTGCATGCATGGAACTGACTTCTTTGGGGGAGTTTGGGCTGATTGATCTGATAAAAATTCCTGCGTATCAGCCGCAACAGCTGGTGTTTGGCATTGGTGACGATTGTGCTGTGCTGCCATTTGATCAGGAACACTATCAATTGGTGAGCTGTGATTTATTGATTGAGGATGTGCATTTTATACGAAATAAAATAACAGCCCGTCAACTGGGATATAAAGCAGTGGCAGTTAATTTGAGCGACATTGCAGCCATGGGCGGCAAGCCGGTTCACATTCTTTTGTCTGTGGCACTGCCGGCAGATTACACCGTAGAAGAATGGCAGGCTTTTTATCAGGGTGTGAATGAAATCTGTAAAAAGTATCAGGTGAATGTGATCGGCGGCGATACCACCTCCAGCAAAGGCGGGATGAGTATCAATGTAACTGCCATTGGTCTGGTAGAAAAAGCAAACCTGCACTTTCGCAAGGATGCTCAAGTGGGAGATGTCATCTTTACCACCGGTCCGTTGGGCGGTAGTCGCGCCGGCTTGGAGCTGATTTTACAAGATCAGCAGGATCACCTACAGCTGACCGATGCAGAACGGCAGTATCTGCTGCAGCGCCATTGCCAGCCGGAGCCTTGCTGTGCTGAAGTTGAGATTTTGAATCAATTGGCTGGTGACGGACTGCATGGATTAAATGACATCAGCGACGGATTATTGTCAGAATGCAATGAAATTGCCCAGGCCAGTCAGGTGGCGCTGTTTTTGTCTGCTGAACAGATTCCTGTGGATACCATTGGCTGCAAAGTAGCTGAACAGTGCGGTCATGATGGATTGCAATGGGCTTTGCAGGGCGGTGAGGATTATCAGTTGGTAGGCACTATGGATGGAACACAGGCCCAGTCGGTATGCACCCGTTATGAACAGATTACCGGTAAAAAATTATATATCTTAGGCAGTGTTCAGGCCGGACAAGGTGTGTTTTTGCAGGATGTAGCCGGTACTCATAAAATGGGGGCAAAAGGTTATAATCATTTTGTTTCTCAGAAAAATAATTTAGCTGCCGAAACAACAGTATCACAAGACGAAGAAGTCTGCCAATCTTTATTGCAGTGGCGGATTGCAGAGCTGCAGCGGCAGGAGGAACGTCAGAGCGCTTATCGTCATGATTTGCATAATCATCTGGCCTGTCTATCCGGCTTGTTGGAATGCGGGCAAGTGCAGCAGGCTGCAGCCTATTTGCGGCAAATGATAGCCCATGTTCCTTTGTCTAAAAAAGAAACATACAGCCAGCGGATTGTGCTGAATCTATTACTGAACCAAAAAGCACAGCTGGCCCAGCAAAAGCAAATTGATTTGCAGATTCATTGTCAGAATACAGAATTGGATTTTTTGTCTGATTATGATATCAGTACCTTATTGGGAAACCTTTTAGATAACGGATTAGAACACAGCGGGCAGGCACATGATGCCTATCTGTATTTGGACATCTGGTTGAATCAGGCTGGTGAAACGGTGATTCGCATGGAGAACAGCTGCTACAAGCCTCCTGCTGTGCAAGATGGCGCTCTTTCCAGCAGCAAAGCAGATGCAGCGCAGCATGGCAAAGGAATGGGACAAATTCAGTGTGTGACTGAGCAGCATGGCGGTCAGTTCAGTTGGATTTATGAAGAACAGTACCAGCGTTTTATTTCGCAGTGTGTATTCCCCAAAATATCTTGATAGTTTTAATTGCGAAGTTGTGGTATAATAATTGCATCACAAACTAGGAGGTGAATCTGTGAAAAGACGTCTTGCAGGGCTGATTTTACTTTGCTTTTGTTTGCTGGGGCTGCCCAATGTGGTTTTGGCAGAAACTGCAGCGCCGCAAAAGGTGATGATTATCACTGTGGATAACGCGGTGGAACCAGGGCTGGCATCTTATCTGGAACGAAATATCGCCATTGCCAAAGAAAATCAGGCGGATTTATTGATTTTGGAGCTGGATACCCCAGGCGGTCGGGTGGACGCAGCACAGGAAATCAAAAGGCTTTTGTATGACAGTGGCATGGAAACGGTGGCATTGGTAAAAGATCAAGCACTATCTGCGGGTGCATACATTGCTATGTGCTGTGACAAAATTGCCATGATGCCGGGCAGTACATTGGGTGATGCAGAAATGCTCATCAATGGTGTGACTGCTGATGAAAAATATCTGGGACCATGGCGGGAAGAATTTGCTTCCATTGCCGAGGATAAAGGCAGAAATCCGGAGATTGCCAAGGCCTTTGTTGACCGGGATATTGAGATTGATGGTATTGTAGAAAAAGGTAAGCTGCTGACATTAACGCCGCAGCGGGCTGTAGAGCTTGGCATGGCTGATACCATTGTGGAAAGCCGGGAAGAACTGCTGCAGTGGCTTGGTGCCGAACAGGCAGAATTGTTTTACAGTGAAATGAACGGTGCAGAAAAGATTACACGATTGATTACCCATCCCAATGTTGCACCGTTGTTATTGTCGTTGGGGATGCTGTGTCTGATTATTGAATTTTTCACACCGGGTGTCGGTGTGTTTGCAGTAGCAGGGATTGCATTGCTTTCATTATATTTTGGAGGACATATGATTGCAGGTATGGCAAGTTGGTTTGCGTTACTGCTGTTTTTAGCAGGTATTATTTTGTGCTTTATAGAGATTCTGACTCCGGGTTTTGGGATTTTTGCGCTGGGCGGAATTGGTTGCATTATCGGCAGTATTTTCCTGACAACGCCGGATATGGCTACAGCTGTAAAATATATTGCCGTTGTGCTGTTGGTGATGATTATCTGTGCGCCGATTATTGCCAAATTGTTCAGCAAAAGCAAGTTTTTTGAACGGCTGATGGTGCGGGAACGGCTTACTACCGAAGATGGCTATGTAGCAGGGCGGCAGGAACAAAGCTCCTATGTGGGTCAGTTCGGAACAGCGGCGACTACCTTGCGCCCTTCTGGCACTGTGGAGTTGGAAGATGGTACCAGAATAGATGTGGTAACGGTTGGAGAATTTATTGAGAAAGGCGAACCGGTGCAGGTTGTTCGCAAAGACGGCACCTGGCTGGTTGTAGAAAAAAGGAGGAGTAAAGCGTAATGGGTGGATTATTGGTTACTATTTTATTAGTATTAATTCTGCTGATGGTGTTTTTCCGCTTTGTGCCTATTGGCCTGTGGATTTCCGCTTTGGCAGCAGGTGTAAAAGTTGGTTTATTTAATTTGGTTGGGATGCGTTTAAGACGGGTTCCGCCGCATAAAATTGTGATGCCGTTGATTAAAGCAATCAAAGCCAGCCAGGTGATACATCCAAGCGGGAGGCTCATTATCTGGCCGGCGGTAATGTCGATAAAGTGATTGACGCTTTAATTGCTGCGGAACGGGCAGGCATTGAGCTGAACTTTTCCAGAGCGGCTGCCATTGACCTGGCCGGTCGTGATGTAAAGGAAGCAGTTATGGTATCTGTTACACCAAAAGTAATTGAAACACCGGTGATTGCAGCTATGGCCAAAAACGGGATTCAGGTAAAAGCCATTGCCCGTGTTACCGTACGTGCCAATATTGACCGTCTGGTCGGTGGTGCCGGGGAAGAAACCATTATAGCCCGTGTCGGTGAAGGGATTGTAAGTACAGTAGGTAGCGCAGAGAGTCATAAAGACGTGCTGGAAAATCCGGATAATATTTCTAAAACTGTTTTGGCGAAAGGGCTGGATTCCGGTACTGCTTTTGAAATCCTGTCCATTGATATTGCCGATGTGGATGTAGGGAAAAATATCGGTGCCGAACTGCAGATTGACCAGGCAGAGGCGGACAAAAATATTGCGCAGGCCAAAGCAGAAGAACGCCGTGCTATGGCAGTGGCGCAGGAACAGGAAATGAAGGCGCGGGTACAGGAAATGAGAGCCCGCGTTGTAGAAGCAGAGGCAGAAGTGCCAATCGCTATGGCCGAAGCATTGCGTAACGGGAATATGGGCGTTATGGATTATTACAATCTGCTGAATGTACAGGCGGATACAACCATGCGGGATCATATTGCCACAGCAACCAGTCCTGCAGCAGATAAAGAATAGGGTGATGCCATATGGAATGGCTGGGGATACTTATTTTTGTTGGAATTACCATTTACAACAGCATGAAGGAAAGCAATAAAGCCAAGCAGCAGCGGGAAAAACGGCAGAGCATGGGTGGTGGGCAGACGGTGTATCGTTCGCCGTCTGCTGAGATGCCGGATAAACCAATGCAGCCTGTAAAACCGGCTGTACCAAAACAGCC
>USPE01000141.1 GCA_900556545.1 uncultured Peptococcaceae bacterium
AGATTATGGATATTTTTGCTCAGGAACAGATTTCTTTCTGGGAGCTGTCCGGTGTGGAGCCCAATCCTCGGTTGGAAACTGTGGTGCGGGGTGTGGAATTGTGCCGGGAGCATCAGATAGAGTTGGTGCTGGCAGTAGGCGGCGGCAGCAGCATTGACTGCGCCAAAGTGGTGGCAGGATCGGTACAGTATGACGGCAGTCCGTGGGATATTGTGCTGGACAGCAGCCTGGCGCAAGAGGTGCTGCCTATCGGCGTGGTGCTGACTTTGTCGGCCACCGGTTCGGAGATGGATCCGATGGCGGTAATCACCAACACCCAGCTCAATCTGAAATACGGCGTAGGCCATCCTGACTTTATTCCTAAATTTTCGATTCTGGATCCGACCTTTACCTATTCGGTGCCTGCTTCACAAACTGCTGCCGGCACTGCTGACATGATGAGCCACACCTTTGAAAACTATTTCACACTCCATGACGGCGCTTTTATCTCTAATCGTCTGGCCGAAGCAGTGCTGCAAACCTGTATCCAGTATGCGCCCATTGCTCTGCGGGAACCGGACAACTATGAAGCCCGCGCCAATCTGATGTGGGCCTCCAGTCTGGCCATCAATGGTTTATTAAAATACGGTAAGGACTGCCCCTGGAGCGTACATGCCATGGAACACGCACTCAGCGCCTATTATGATGTGACTCACGGCGTTGGACTGGCCATTTTGACACCGGCCTGGATGGAATATATTCTGGACGATACCACTGCGCAGATGTTGGCTGATTACGGCTATCATGTATGGCAGCTGGAACGGAGTCTGGACACTATGAGCGCAGCCAAAGAGGCCATCAATAAAACCAGAGAATTTTTTGCTTCGCTGGGAATCCCCATGTCGCTGCGTCAGTTGGGCATTCCGGAGGATATGCTGGAAACCATGGCCAAAAGCGCACCCAAAGGCGGCGATACCATTAACGGTGTAAAACCGCTGCATTGGCAGGATGTGCTCAACATTTACAAAATGGCATATTGAACACCTGATAGAAAACAGAAACAAACTCATCAGCCGCACGTTAAATCTTTTTTGTATAAAAAATACTTGCTGCTTTTTCGGACAGCAAGTATTTTTATGCTTATTTTTTGTTGTAATTGTAACACTTTTTCATCATTAAAAAATAATTACAGACAGAGGGTGCCGTCATTACAATGCAAATCTTCCTGATGGATCACCTGAATCTGATATTTGTTCAGCACTTCCACCGCTTTTTCCTCTTCAGTAACACAAAAGACCCGATTGGTCATGCCTTTTTCTCTGCCGGTAAAGGCATAGGTATAGCGCACATTAACACCGGCTTCGTCAAAATGGGTCAGCACTTCGTACAATCCGCCTGCTCTGTCAGGAATGGCTACTGCCAACACAGGTGTCACCGAAATAACATAGCCTGCATGTTTCAAAGTATCTTTTGCTTTTTCAAAATCGTCTACGATTACTCGGGCAATACCAAAATCCGGCGCTTCTGCAATAGAAAACGCGCGAATATCGATATTATTTTCATACAGCACCTGGGTAAAATCCACAAGGCCGCCTGTTCTATTTTCTAAAAAAACGGAAATCTGTTTTACTGACATTGTTGTCATCCTTTCTGTTCCAATCATGTTCTAATATTCCACAGAATATAGTTTCCTAGTATGATTCTGTATGATTTTATCATACCACCTTTTCTTTATTATGCAAGAGCGGAAATTAAAAAAACAGCAGATCCCGGTCAGATTTTCTGACCGTCTGCTGTTAACAACAAAACCCTGCTGTGCGTTTATTTATTTTATTATAGTTTATAGTTCGCTGAAATTATCCAGCATGGCAATCAATTCGTCCTGCGACGAATATTCATAGCTGCCATCCTCCAGTTCACTGCGCTGCTGAGGGCTGAGCCTGTCCACCGGCACTTCTGTAACCAAAAAGGTGCCGCCGTCGCTGCCCACCGCACTGGGGCCATAATAGACAGCCATATACTGGCCGTTTTCGTTTAGTCCCAGATGATACATCTGCTTATGCTCCGGACACATGCCTTCCCGATTGCGGCAGATGGTAACCGTTTCTTCCATCTCGCTGATGCGCCATTCAGGCAGCATGTAACGCTCCGCCAACTGACTCAGCGGCAGATCCCGCAGCATCGTTTCGGTGGCTTCATCGCCCTGCAGCACAATGGGCTGACAGCTGAGCCCATGCTGCGCACAGACACTGTATTCCTCCAGCCAGCGAAACTGCCGCGGTTTCTTTGGTTGGCTATCGGCAGACATAATGCTCTCCGGTTCAGAAAAATTATAATTTCCTTCATAAATTTGCGTACCTAAAAATCCCATTGATGCGGAAAATACAAAAAGCAAACAGGCAATTCCTGCAAAAAACTTTTTACTGTGTGACGCCATATCCATCAGTCCCATCCTCATAATTGTTTGGTTGTTCCTGATTAATATGCCCATCTTTACTGACAGTTATACAAAATGTTCCAATTTTTCATCCACAATCCAAAAATCAGCAGTTATATTGTAAATGCCCTCCAAGGCTGTAACTTCATCCAGCAACGCCAGCAATTGGGTGATGGCCCCATCGTCTTCCACCATGGTCAGACTGGCTGGCAGCCACACCTGCCCCACCTGCAGCAGCGGAATTTCCTCCAGTTCCAAAATATCGGCAATATCCTGCAGCTTGCGCGGTTTGGTGAGTATCTCTACCAAATCACCGTCATCAAAGCGGACATCTTCTGCCCCTGCGCCCAATCCTTCCAGCACCAGTGTGTTTTCGTCCACACCGCTCTGCCATTTGCTGATCAAAATCTGCCCTTTCTGCTGAAACAGCCAGTGCACCGCTTGCCCAAACTTTCCGCCATGCCGGGCAAAACAATCATCCAAAAAAGCGGTATCCAGCCCCGGCGCTCCGTAAAAAATCAATGCGGTATTGGCCGGGCCCAAGCCTTGATAAAGAGTTGGCTCCGTTATATCGGCACTGCGATAGGCGCAGCGTTTTAACCAGTTTGTATAATCTGCCATATTGATCTTCTCCTGCTATTTCTTTATTTCGTCTGTAAACAGTTACGGCGGCGCTGATGTATGGTAAGCAGACAATCTGCAAAAAACAGCTGATACAACAGCTCCCACACCGCCAACTTGCCAGTCTTCTTCAAAAATAATTCCAAGAAGGGATGCACCACTTTCGCCAGCAACTGCGCCAATACCATCCAGCACAATGCAAATTTTAAACAAATATGACCGCCAAACTGCAAAAATTCCTTGCTGTAATCCCAGTACCGCAGCTTGAAAGCCCGCTCCAGCCAGATACCGCTGCACAGCTCCACCAATACCGGAAGCAGACAGCAGTTATAGCCAAAATGTTTTCGGTCATATTTATAACTGCCGGCCAACATTACCCCTCCAATACCATACATGGGCTTTAAAGGGATATGTAAAAAATTAGGCTTGCGGAAGGTTCCTGCCACAACAAAATTATAGCAGCCTTCCAGAATCCATCCCAAAAAACTGTAAATCAAAAAATTTTGCCTCACACGCCACATCATTTCAGTTCCTCCTCTTTTTGTGTTATCAGAGTTAGATTGAAACAATGGCAGCTGCTTTATACATCTTGTTCAGAAAAAACCTGCAATTTTTTATACCATAAGTGCTTATGTTTGTCCGGCCAAAATACAGCTAAAACTGTATAGATTTCCAGACGGCCCAATAGCATCAGCATACTCAGCAGCCATTTTGCCGCCCCGGGAGCCGCCGAAAAAGATTCGGTCGGTCCCCATAATCCCAATGCCGGTCCCACACCGCCCAGACAGGCCAAAACGCCCGTAAAAGCATCCAACATACTAACGCCCATACAGCACAGCGCCAGGGTTGAAAATAGGGTAAAAAACATAAATAAATAAAAAAAGATGGTAACGCTGTGCAAAACCGGCTCCGGCAAACTTTTCCGATTGGCTTTTAGGGTTCGTACCAACCGGGGATGCAAAAATCGCTGTATTTCACTGTGAGCCTGCTGAAACAAAATGATATGACGGTCAATTTTAAATCCGCAGGTAGTAGAGCCAGCGCAGGCGCCGGAAAACATGAGAACGATCAGCACAATTTTAGCCGCCGCAGTCCATATCTCATAGTCACAGCTGATAAATCCTGTAGTCGTTAAAATAGAAGTGACATGAAAAAAGCTATACCGCAAAGCAGTCAGAATGTCATACTGATTATGCAGTACAATATTGATGGTCACCAACAATGTAGTCCCCAGTGTTACCAGCGTATAGACGCGAAATTCTCTGCTGTTCCAAAAACAGCGCAGCGAACGATTGTAAAAGAAAAAGAAGAACAGCGCATAGTTAATGCCGGCCATATACATAGAACCTGCTACAGCCCATTCCAGCAAAGGGCTTTGGTAAAACCCGATGCTGCTGGTTTTGGTGGAAAATCCACCGGTGGCCACAATGGAAAATGCATGATTCAATGCATCAAATCCATTCATGCCGCAAATCAGCAGCAGCACAAAGGTAATACAGGTATTAAAAATATAGATAACCCATAGACTGCGGGCGCTGTCTGCAATTTTAGGACGCAGCTTATCTTTTACCGGCCCTGCAGCTTCTGCCCGAAATACCTGCATGGCACCGGCCCCCATGTTGGATATCAATGCCACAAACAAAACAATAATCCCCATACCGCCCAGCCAATGGGTAACGCTGCGCCACATCAAAATACTGTACGGTGCGCTGTCAATATCGTCCAGTACCGAAGCGCCTACTGTAGCAAAACCGGACATGGATTCAAAAAATGCGTCCGCCGCTGTATCAAAGGTCCCTGCCAGCAAATAAGGAAACATGCCAATGAAAGCGGCCAGCAACCAACCATAGGTAACGATAGCCGCGCTCTCCCGTATTTTTAAATGGGGTTTGAAATTTTTGGGACGAAATGCATACATCATAAACAAGCCCAATAAAGAAACACAAGGCATTAACATGAGAAAAATGCGGCCGCATAGCCATTCCCCATATATAATTGCCGTCAACAAAGGAAGCAGCATGCTGCCGGCTACAATCAACAGTAATTTCCCAATATTATGGATAACAAGATTTCCTTTATGCTTCTTTACCATTTACAATCAATCCCTCACCAACGGTTCAATGACACCGTCTTCTTCAAAATCATGATTCACAGCTTTTTTTCTGCGGTTCAGCCACTTTCCATGAAACGGCCGAATCAGCACCAATACCGTATAAATCTCCAAACGGCCTATCATCATCAAAAAGCTGAGAATCCATTTGCTTAGTGCCGATGCACTGGAGTAAGACTCCATGGGACCCCATGCACCAATGGATGGTCCTACGCCGCCCAAACAGCTCATAACAGCTGTCAGCGAATCCAGCATTTCGCCTCCCAGCATGCACAGCAAATAGGTTCCCACTACAATCAACGTCATATAAATATAGAAAAAGGTGGTA
>USPE01000142.1 GCA_900556545.1 uncultured Peptococcaceae bacterium
AAAATCCACCGTCATCATTCATATAATTCCTCCCAACGATTCCTACAGTGTCATTCTTTTATAAGGATTGATCGAACTGCGGCGCATCCTGCTTTCGCAATGATAAAAACTTTTCCAGAAATGCCTCATCCGCTACAAAATCCTGTCCATCTAAAATTAAAATCATGCCTGGACCAACTACGGTCAGATAGAGATTGTTCTCGTCTAACCCTGCATCGCGCAGAGTCTCTGCTGCAATCTTGAGACCCTCCGCTTCCGCCATCGTCTTCTTTTTTTGTTCTCTCATCAACTTCCCTGCTTTCTTAACTGTCGAACAAATTCATCTGTTCCCGCCATTGAATACGACCTTCTATTTTCGGATTATAATTGGTAATCACCACCTCCGAATACTGCATGCCGCCTTCATATCTCTGTGCCAGATGATTCAGTCGGCTGACACGCTCAATAAAATAGTCTTCATATAATTGACGGATAAAGGCACAGTCATTGTAGCTCACCATCCATTTGCCCTGCGTTTGGGCCAGGGTATCCCGCAGCCGCTTATGATCCGTTTGGCTAAATTTCACTGTATAATATCCTTCTGTTTCAAAATAGGGCGGATCGCAGTAAAAGAAAGCGTCGGGACGGTCATAAAGCCCAATTAAGTCTTCAAAGTCTTTGTTCTCCACAATGGTATTGCTAAGCCGTCTGGAAGCTTCCCAAATGGTTTGAAAGCCCTTGCGGATATCTATATTCTGGCAACCAAAGGAGGTACAACCACTGCCATAGCTATAACGGATCAAACGATAAAAAGCGGCGGCTCTGCGAACATCCAGTTCTTCTGCTCGTTCCGTCATCAGCTTCTTCAGTTCTTCCGCAGCAGGCGGCGGCAATTCTCTCTCCAATAACGCGATTTCTTCTGCCAGATAGTCTGCCTCAAATTCGTTTCTGTTTAAAAACTGCCGCAGTATTAAAAATTCACTGCGGGAATTTAACGGTAAAAAGCCCAATTCCTTAATGAGGGAAATGGGCTTATCTCTGGTACATAAAAATAAATTGGCCAAATCATTGTTGTAATCATTATACACTTCCATGCTGCAATGATCCTGCGGTTTCCCAAACAATACCCAACCACCGCCGCCAAACACTTCAATATACCGGCCATAGTTTTTGGGAAACAATCGATACAGCTCTTGCCGCAGGGCCTTTTTTCCTCCTACCCAGGAGATAAAGCTGTTTAAAATAAGGACCCCCTCCTCATTCTGTTTGTTCTGGTTCATTTAGCCGTTTTGGGCAGATACAGCCGTAAGAGGTTTGTATCCCGCCAAGCTGTACCAATTTGGCTTTCCCATATTTAGCAAAATCAACTGTCATGGTTTCTTCTTCTGTCAATTGTACATGGTGTGTCTGTTCAAACATTTGGACTCCAAACGCATGATATCCCCAAACAGCGCTATAAAACTGGTACTGATCCAACAAATTAGCCTGATGAATGGCTTCGGCCAGGGTAGGACGCACCAATAGTTCTAATACGGCTTTATATTTTACAAGCTTTTGGTTTTCTTCCAGACAAAGCAGCCACCAACTCAGCGTTTCAATCTGAGCAATCTCTTCTAATTCTTCATATATGGTTGGAATCAATGCTGGCACCCGGCAATCAATTTCCACGGTTTTCGCTTCCCGCACGTTCTTTTGCCACAGTTTCGGCTGACAACACGCCTCTTCCAAGTCTTTGGGTAAAAAAACCGTTTCCTGTTCCCCCCGCCCATTTTGCAAAACTATCTGAATCATGGTGTTCTTCTCTGTCTTTTGGTACTCCGGCAATAATAACGCCTTATGACGGCAATGCCTATAGCAGCCTTCCTGTTCTTCACGCTGTTCAGTTTGTTTGACCTCCATATGGTTCAAATGCTGCCTGAGTGCCTGTAAAAGCCATTTAGAGTCCTGTAAACAGCAAGCACCCGTTTCTGTTTGTTCTACCACAGCAATTCCTTTTTGCTCCAAACAATCTTTCAACACCAGAGCAAACCAGGTTATCTCCAAAATGGAAGGTACTTCTTCCATCTCGGACAGGATGGTCTGAAGCCCTTGCTGTGCAAACCCGTCCAACTGGGATAAAACCCAGGCAAAACGGTTCCATTCCGAAAGACTTCCTATGGCTTTGCCCGTTTCCGTTTGCTGCCACAGCACTTCTTCTAACTCCGGCAGCAGGCTGCTGAAAAATGCAATAAACAGATGACTCTCTTCCTCTTCGCCCAACCGCTCTAACACATCCTGCAGCCCCCAAGGTGAAAGGGGCAGAGAAACCACTTCATCTACCTCCTCTTTTTTGAAGGTAACCTGTGGATACACATCCACAGTCAATACGCTTGGCCGCTGTACCAAAGCAGGACCAATGACCATCGGCTCTATCTCTTTCTCAATCATCCGGACCCCATTCTCGGCAAAGAATAATCGAATCCGTCCATTCTCCCATGCGATGCCTTCCTGTGTAAAGGGCTGGCCCCAACCAAAGCTGCACTCCCGAATCAGAATATCCCGCAGCCGTATTCTTTCTTCCTGTATCAGCCGCTCTGTTATACGGCAAACCAGTTTCCCATATAAGGTTCCTTCTTCCAACACCAAATCTGGTTCAATAGAAAATACTTTCTGCTGCAATTCTTTATCTGTCAGATAAAAGGCCAGACGCCGCAATCCTTCTTCCGGCTGCATGTGCATAGCAAACTGCGCTTGAAAAAATTCCAGGACCAATTCAATCTCTTCTTGATTCAGTCTTCTTACCAGCGGCTGCTTTTTGACAGATGCCTCTCCTTGTTCTATTCGCTGCATCCCGGCAGGAATCCAGATTTCCAACACCTGTAACGAAGCAGGGCGCTCCCATTCATCCAACAAACAAAATAATCTGCGAAAATCCAAATTTTTTTCTTTCTGACAAATACGATTTAAGGTTTCCAGCTGCCCTATCGTAAAGCGGCTTAAACGCATGGCCAGCGTATTTAATAAATCCAGACGGGTATCCTTTTCAATCAACGGCGCAATCCATTCCAGATAACACTGCGCTTTACCAATCTGCCAATCTGTTTTCCCGTTTCCACCCTGCTGCAATTTCTTTCGCAACAACTCCTGCGGCTGCGGCAGACAAATTACCATGCTGCATTCTGGTCTTTTTATCTGTTCCATCTGAAGTTCTATCATAAATTCCTCCTGCTCTCTTCACTACATTTTTAATTCTGCTTCCTGTTGTAACTCCTCCAACTGCTGCATATCAATTTTCTGCAAACCATCGTAAAGCATCTGGCTAACCAAAGTCATCTGCCGACTTTCTTTCAGCCAAAGCTGCTCAACATCCAGACTGTTTTCACTGCAATATCCAAAGCGAACGCAATCTAATGCATCCGCATCCTGCAAAATTTGAAACAACTCTTGTACAGTTTCCTGCTTTTCCACCGGAAGCTGCCCTAAATGCCATTCCAAATCTCTGTGATCTGCTTCATGAAATGAAATTAGGAATTCCACATCTTTGACAGTGAGCGTTTTTTGATATTCAGACTGCATAACGTTATCTGCAGATGCCCTACTATGAAACGCTCTGTTGGCATTTTTTCGGCTATTGTCGTGATAGATGCTGGCTATGGCCAATATCTGGTGATTCATCTGCAGTGTTTCACCAGGATGTCTGGCCTCATAAATCAGCTCACTTAACAGCATAGTGCGCATGGCATGCATCATGCCATGTGTTTCTAACTCAAGGCCAATAAAATCTTCCCGGTATACTTCAAACAGCGGATAATATTTTGTTATCCCATTTTTTAAAAAGTTCTTATCATACAGCCAGTCTATTTCCAATACCTGAACATGTTCAGGTAAGAGCAATATTTCCTGCTCGCTTTCATGACCCAAGCATAAAATATCTTCTCGATTGGCTTCTGCACTCAGAAAACGATTCCCCGTTTCGCCCAGACGTGTGGCATAAAAGGTTGCAATTTTAGGGTTTAAACTCCAGGAATAGGCTTTCTCATACGGGATACTTTCCTGCCCTTCCCCCCGATAAATACGGATACGCTCCGGTAATTGCTGTTTTACCTCTTCCAGCTTTTCCTTTTCTTCCGGCGGCATTTTTGCTGCAATACGCAGTAAATTTTCTTTTTTTATTGCGGATGCACCAAAGTCCACCCCAACAAAGGTACTGTGAAATAACGAATACACCTCTTTGATTGGCTTGTTTTGGCTTAGAATATGGTTTAGATACTCCATTTTCATCCGGCCATTCAGGCTCCAATGAATAAAGCGATAATCCCCCTCCTCCATGCTTTTTTTACAGACCTCCATTTCTTTTTCAACGGCACGTTCAACCTCTTCTCGCCCCTTTCCAAACTCTAATTCTACCGGCACTTTTAGCAGTATATTTTCAGCAGCATCCCAATAATAAACAGGGCTAAAACCACGATTGCAGTATATATGCTCTGGATTCAAATTGGGATAAGCAATCTGAAAACTTTCATAGCTGTAGGGAAAGTAATAGTGTAACGATCGATATGCTTCCTCATACTGCTTTCGCTCCAGTTCTGTTGGAATGTCTTTTAATGGGATAAAATACTCCATACTCTCGTTCTGCACCAGTTCCATTAATTCTGATGTGTTCATAAGACCTCCATATTAGCTGTTATTTCTCTGCTGTTTACCCACACATTCCCCCTTTCCATAAATTCAGGCAACAAAAAAGAGCGCACCTGAATGTTCTTCAAATACGCTCTCTTTTCCAGTATTAAATTCTACAGCTCTATTTTGTCAATTGGTGTAATGGAACACCCAAGTTCCTCTAAAAACAATTTATAGTTTAACTATATTTTTTTGATTGATTAATTCTTTCTTTTTTCCCGTTTTCTTGCTCTTTTCATAAAAAAATCCTCCTTTTTCATTCACTGTACTTTAGTATACTACCATGATAAAACAGTAATGTAAAGGAAGATTTTAAGGATTTTTGTAATATGTTAAGATTCTAAGATGATCGCAACAGTCAGGCTCTGTCCGTCCTCACTGTATGCCCTGATTCTCCGCTAACATCTGCGTCAATTCATCTGCATGCTCTATGATATGAAAATAATTAGTCAGATTGACCCTTCCCCACCTCTGTGATCAGCAATAAAACTTTGAGCCCCATCCACTTCTTTCTGTGGATGAGGCTCAGTTTGTGTTTCCTATGAACTCTTTATATTAATACTTCTTATTTTTACTTCCTACTGACATTTCTTTCTCTTTTTATCGGCTGCTACAACTCCTGCCATTCCTGCTACAGAAACACACAATATTCCTGCCCAGAGTATCGGCTGGAAGGTATCACCGGTCTTCGGTGCTTTTATCTGTGTATTGGCTGTGGTTGTTGTATTGTTTGTTCCATTGCCCGATGTGTTCGTATTTGTATCCGGTTTTTTATTATCGGAAGGATTCTTGGTGTCAG
>USPE01000143.1 GCA_900556545.1 uncultured Peptococcaceae bacterium
ACTGCATTGGGCGAGATTTCACTATATTCCACCGGTACACGGTTTTCCTCGGCATGTAGATCGCCAATTTGGTTATCATCCTTGTCCAAAATGACACTGGTGACGGAGTAGTTGTCCAAATCGACGCTGTTCAAATCAGGCACATCTTTGGATACGCTTGCCCATACGCCGGCAAACACACCGCAGCCGATGATCCCCAATACGACAATTACAGCGAATAAAATTCGGAACCAATGAATTTTATATTTTCTTTTTTTCTGTTTTGGTTGAGACGCATGTTGACCTCTCCTGTTTTCAGTCATAAAAAGACCTCCTTTAATCAGTTCATTATTATAGCACACAAGTCATAATTAGGCAAAAGTTTTAGTTGGTTTCTGGCGTATAGTGGATAAAACTGTGGGAACACTAAGGAAAAAAGGAGGACAGCATGAAAAAACTCACATTACAAAAACCGCAAACTGTTGCGGATTCATCCTCTTCACCTCAACCAGAAAAACCGTTTACCGGTATTTTGCAACAAGATATGACCTGGCTGCAAGACCGTTATGTACGCTGCAGTGATTTGATTTACCGGCAGTTCACTGTAGGCGGCCAGCGCGGACGGCAGGCTGCTGTTTTTTATATTGACGGCATGACCAGCAGTAAAGTTGTGCATGATAACATTTTACAACCTTTATTGATAGACGCAGAAATTGCCAAATATGATGCAGAAAATGAGCAGGAAAATTATTTTTCTTTTGTGAAGCAGCATTTGCTGCCTGCCGGTGAAATTACCACTGCCGATGATTTGGAGCAGGGCAGCCTTGCCATGATGAACGGCGATGTGCTGCTGTTGCTGGACGGTTGTCAGCAGGGATTTATTATTGATGCCAAGGGATTTCCCCATCGTTCCATCGGTACGTCGCAGAATGAAATGGTGCTGCGCGGCCCGCAGGAAGCGTTTACAGAAACGCTGCGGGTAAATACAGCATTGATTCGCCGCCGGCTTCGCACAGATCAGCTTAAGCTGGAAGAAAAGACATTGGGCCGTTATACCAAGACCCAGGTGGCTGTTGTTTATCTGGACGGCGTGGCCAATAACAATATTATTGCCGAATTGCACCGACGTTTAGACAATTTAAAAAATGTAGATAGTATTTTGGACAGCAGCTGTATCGAACAATATATCGAGGATTCACCCTTTTCGGTATTTCCGCAGATACAATACACAGAACGGCCTGATAAAGTAGCCGCCTCATTATTGGAAGGCCGCATTGCGCTGGTGGTGGACGGTTCGCCCGAAGTGCTGCTGCTGCCGCTGATGTTTGTGCAGCTTTTACAGTCGCCGGAGGATTATTATAATCGGGTGGTATCCGGCACCTTTATGCGTTGGATTCGTTATATGGGTGTGTTGATTGCCACCACGTTTCCTTCTTTGTATGTGGCCATTACGTCCTTTCATCCGGAGATGCTGCCTCTTAATTTATTTCTCAGCATTTCATCGGCCCGAGAGGGCGTGCCCTTTCCTGCTTTTGTGGAGGCGCTGATTATGGAGCTGGCCTTTGAGTTATTGCGGGAAGCCAGTATTCGTTTACCCGGCGCTATCGGCAATACCATTGGAATTGTAGGCGCGTTGGTAATCGGTGATGCGGCGGTCAGCGCCCATCTGGTAGCGCCGCAGATGGTGATTGTGGTGGCTATTACGGCCATCGGTTCTTTTACGGTGCCGTCTATGGAGGCTTCTTATCCCATCCGGCTGCTGCGGTTTCCGCTGATGCTGCTGGCGGCTACCTTTGGCCTTTACGGTGTGATGTTTGGCTGGCTGATCATTTTAATGCATCTGCTGCATCTGCGTTCCTTTGGGTTCCCCTATCTGGAACCATTAGCACCGTTAAAGCTCAATGAATTGCGGGATGTACTGGTGCGGGCGCCGCGCTGGCAGATGATGATTCGGCCCCAGTTTCGGGAGCCAAATCAACAGGAAAGAGCCGCTGACGGCGGACAGTTTTGGCGTCGTCGGATACAGCCTGTGACGCAGAGGGGAGATGATAGTCGTGGGCAGCAGTAAGTTGATTTCAAACAGGGAATTATTTCATATTGTACTGATGCTGCACCAGGGCAGTATATTTTGGATGCTGCCTTATTTTATTGTGAAGGACAATGGTACATCAGGGTTGCTCACTTTGGCGCCCGGTTTTTTAGCCGGCGCTTTGATTATTGCGGTTTGCAGTTTTTGGGGAAGGCGGTGCCGAGAGCAGGGGTTTGTGGAGGCGCTGCCCTGCTTGCTGGGCAAACCCTTTGGTAAATTTCTGGCGTTATTGTTAATTTTGTTTTACATGTCCTTTGTCATTGTTTGCCTGTGCAGTTTTGTGGAAATGCTGCACAGTCAGCTATTGGAGGAAACGCCAAGGATTGTGTTATTGTGTACCCTGTTCTTTTTGGTGGGGTGGATGAGTTGGAACGGCTTAGAAGATATGGCTCGTTTTGCTGTACTTTGCACCGTTGTGACAGTTTTGCTGCTGGTGCTGGTCGTGGGCGGAAATGTAGATGTATTTTCGCTGGAACATTTGCTGCCTGTGGAAATAAAAAATCCTGACCTGCTGCCGCAGTCTGTTTTTCACGGCATCTATGGATATGGGGGCTTGCTGGCATTGTTTATGATTTATCCCGCGTTAAACACAAGAAAAGGGATAAAGAGACAATTGTGGTTTTCGTTATTGTTATCCACAATCATCGTGCTGGCGTGGTTGGTGATGTCGCTGGGTGTTTTTGGGCAGGCCGGAGTGGGCACTGCTGTGTGGCTGCCGCTGGAGCTGGCGCGCATGGTGCAGCTGGGGCCGTTTTTAGAGCGCACAGAGGCGTTGTTTTCTGTGCTTTGGATGGTCATTATTTTTATGAACGGCAGCTTGCTGCTTTAATACCCCGGTGCGCATCTCAGGGAATGCATCAATTATTAGAGCAGCGGAAAAATCCATGGATCCATTGGGGCATGGTGTTGCTGCTGTTATTGATAAGCATTTTGATAAAGAATGCGGTGCAGCTGTTTCAGCTGGAACAGCTATTATCTGTGCTGTATGTGGGATTGCTGCCGGTCTTATTGCTGCTGATTGCGGCGGGTACCGTGATATATAGCAGAAGGAAGGGGGAATTTCGGCAATGACAGTAAAGAAGACACAGTTGGCCGGGGTATTGCTGATTACCGTACTGCTCTGCAGCGGTTGTTGGGATAAAAAAGAATATAACCAGCTGGCTCTGGCGCAGGCCATTGCCATTGATTATGCGGATGGTCAGTATCAGCTCACCATGCAGTTGATCATGCCCAAAGCATCAGAGGAAACAGTCAGCAGTGAAAATATATGGATCATTGACGGGCAGGGCGATTCTGTGGGAGATGCGCTGGAGCAAATTGCTTTGCGGGCGCCGCGGGAAATTTATCTGGACCATCTGGATATTGTACTGTTGGGAGAAGCTTTGATGCAGCAGGATATTGATAATGGGCTGGAGTATTTGATGAAGCAGAATGTTTTGCGCCGCCGGACCAATCTGCTGGCGGTAGAGGGAATGGCCAGCGATATTCTGCAGGCAAAGCCGGATCTGGCAGAGGGGGATATTTTTTATCTTGCCAATCTGTTAAAGGGCCAAAACCGCCGTATGAAGGGCAGTAATACCATTATCAATGACTATTATGTAAATGCGGGAACGGAATTGCAGGAAGCACTTGTGATTCCAAAAGTATCTGCCGAAGATGAAAAAGAGCTGCAGCTCAGCGGCGGAGCGTTATTGAAGGACGGTGTTCTGCTGTGCTGGGTGGAGCCGGAATGGATGGTAAGCTATCGGTGGATCGTGGGCGGTTTGGAATTAACTACATTGCCTAATGCCGGTTTGGAGCAGCAGGATATTACCATGGAAATACACAAGAGCAAATGTCAGTGGGAATTGCTATCCCGAGAACCGTTGAAGATACGCGCCAACGTAAAAGGAGATTTATATGTGGTAGAAAATAAAAATTTGACAAAGGCGGTTTCTCCGGAGGAGGTAGAGTCTCTTTGCCAACATGTGCAGCAGCAGGCAGTACAGCAAATGAAGCCGCAGATAGAATCTGCCATTGCGCTGGCGCAGGAGCAGGGGGGAGATGCTTTTGGACTGGGGGAATGGCTCCATGCCTGGCATCCGGAAGTGATAGCGGGCAAGGACTGGCCGCAGTTGTTTTCTAACGCAGAGATTGAAGTGAATATGGACACAACGGCTGTATTATTTGAGTATCGTTAAAATAAACGGTATCCGTCATAATTGAAAATCTGCTGAATATACTGTAACAGAACTGGCTGGACAGCCTAAGCTGTGCAGCTGAATTGGATTATAGACGGAGGGAAACGATATGAAACGAGTATGGAGTGCAGTGTTGTTGGCAGCAGTACTGATTACCGGTGCGACAGGGTGCAGCCGCGCCAGTGAAACCTTATCGGAGTTGAAGCAGGATTTGAAACAGGACGTGGCGTTAAACGTGGCAGATGAGAATGCAGTGCAGGAAGAAAATACCCTGGAAGTGCCGGATCCCAATGATATCAGCATTGAGGAGACTTATGAACCGGTGCAGACCATTGGAGAGGCTGTGCCGGAAGTTACAGTCAGCTTGTATTTTGCAGATGCTGATGGAGAAAAATTGGTAAAAACAGAGAAACAGATTCCCAAGGTGGAAGGCATGGCGCGGGCCACTATAGAAACATTACTGGAAGGACCGGAACAGGGCAGCGGTTTGTTGGCGGCAGTGCCGACGGGCACCCAGCTGTTGGATATTAATGTGAAGCCGGACGAAAAAAAATGTATTGTAGATTTTAGTCAGGAGCTGCGCAATCAATTGGCTGCCAATAGTACCAGCGAAGAACTGGCTGTTTATTCTATCGCCAATACGCTGTGTCAGTTTGCTACCATTGATGAGGTAGAATTCCGTATAGAGGGGCAAACGGTAACCACATTGGCAGGAAATGCCGATTTGAGCGGTGCAGTTACAGCAAACAGCAGTATTGTGAAATAAAAAGATACTGTCTGTAGCAAAGAAGATCTTACCAATTGGCAGATGCTGCAATGGGGTAAGGTCTTTTTTGTAGGTTATTGTATATGTGCGATGTTTGTGAGACAATATATTATTCGGGAACGAAAAAGACAGACTTATCTGAAAGTATAATTGATTTTCTATCAGCATACAGGTTTACCGGACAATATCTGTTGCACCGTCCACACGCTGCAACAGATATTGTCCTCTTGGTGGTTTGGGAGAAAGGAGATCACTACTTTTTGCAAATGGGAGCGATATTTTTCTCCCGCTTTTTTATCTTTTTTGCTGCAAAAATAATAAACGCAGATTTATAATGTATTCAATAATATGTATATTTAATCATATTTTGCATTGCTTTTC
>USPE01000144.1 GCA_900556545.1 uncultured Peptococcaceae bacterium
GGAATGCCAAGCTCCACAGATTTGCGGCGAACCTTTACGCTGTCCCGGGCAGGGGTACGCCCCTTTTTGGAGGTCGAAATGATGTAATTGACCTTTCCGCTTTCCAGAAGTGCGATGGTGTTGTGCTCGGATTCGCTGATCTTATGGACAAGGGTAACCGACATACCATGGTCACGCAGTACAGCTGCCGTACCTGCGGTTGCATACAGGTGGAAGCCAAGATCTGCAAACCGCTGTGCAATATCAGGGATTTCATCCTTATCGGTGTCGCGCACGGTGATGAAGATGCCGCCCTTGTCGGTCAGCTGGTAGCCTGCGCCGACCAATCCTTTGTAGAGTGCTTCCCGCATGGTGGGTGCGATGCCGAGCACTTCACCGGTAGATTTCATTTCAGGCCCTAACATGGTGTCTACAGAATGCAGCTTTTCAAAACTGAATACAGGCACTTTTACAGCAACATAATCACCAACCGGATGCACCCCTGTTTCATAGCCCATGCCTTTTAAGGTAGCGCCCAGCATAATTTTGGTTGCCAGATCAACCATAGGTACATTGGTTACTTTACTGATATACGGCACTGTTCTGGAAGAACGCGGATTGACTTCAATCACATACACTTCACCGTTGTGAATCACATACTGAATGTTCACCAGACCAATTACCTGCAACGCTTTTGCCAGACGGCCTGTGTATTCAATAATGGTTTGTTTGTTTTCCTCGGTCAGACGCTGGGCAGGATAAACGGAAATGGAGTCACCGGAGTGAATCCCGGCCCGTTCAATATGCTCCATAATACCGGGAATCAAATAATCGGTTCCGTCACAAATAGCATCTACTTCTACTTCAATGCCCATCATATATTTATCAATCAGCACCGGATTTTCAATTCCCGTCGCCAGAATAATATTCATGTATTCTTCCACATCGGCATCGCTGTGGGCAATGATCATATTCTGACCGCCCAGCACATAGGACGGACGCAGTAAAACAGGATAGCCCAATACTTTGGCCGCTTTCAGCGCTTCATCCAACTGGAATACGGTTTTGCCTTCCGGACGGGGAATCTGACATTTCTGCAGCAGCTCATCAAAACTTTCTCTGTCTTCTGCCTCGTCAATGCTTTTTGCAGAAGTACCCAAAATACGAACACCTGCTTGTTCCAGATATTTGGTCAAGCTGATGGCTGTCTGACCGCCAAACTGTACAATAGCGCCCCAGGGTTTTTCGGTGGCAATAACAGATGCCACATCCTCCGGTGTCAATGGATCAAAGTAAAGCCGGTCAGAAGTATCAAAGTCGGTTGATACTGTTTCCGGATTGTTATTAATGATGATGGCTTCATAGCCTTCTTCTTTCAACGCCCATACGCAGTGTACGGAGCAATAGTCAAATTCGATCCCCTGTCCGATACGGATTGGGCCGGAACCAAATACAATAATTTTTTTCTTGTCGCTCTGGTGTTCTTCCAAAAATTCTGCCGCTTCATTTTCATCGTCAAAAGTGGAATAGAAATATGGTGTTTCTGCTTTGAATTCCGCAGCGCAGGTATCTACCATTTTATAAGAAGCATACCGTTTTTCCGGTATCGATTCACCGGAAAGCCGCTCGATGGTTTTATCCAGGAAGCCCATCTTTTTGGCTTCTAAGTATAATTCCGGTGTTAATTCTTTTTTCACCAGCTTGCGTTCCATTTTTACCAGATTGTTCATCTTGGCCAGGAACCATTTATCAATCTTTGTAATTTCATGAATCTGATCAATTTCTATGTTCCGTTTTAAGGCTTCATACACAACAAAGGAACGCTCGTCATCACAGCGGCTCAAAAGTTTTACCACGTCGCTGTCAGACAGCATCTGCAGTTTAGGCAGATTAAAGGTGTCCAGTTTCAGTTCAATGGAACGAACCGCTTTCATCATCGCCTGTTCAAAGCTGGTGCCGATGGCCATCACTTCACCGGTGGCTTTCATTTGGGTGCCTAAAGTCCGTTTAGCATAAACAAATTTATCAAATGGCCATCTTGGGAATTTGACAACAATATAGTCAATGGCCGGTTCAAAACAAGCATAGGTATTGCCGGTTACCGCATTAACAATTTCATCCAATGTATACCCAATGGCAATTTTGGTGGCAACCTTGGCAATTGGATAACCGGTTGCTTTGGAAGCCAGCGCAGAAGACCGGGATACACGAGGATTTACCTCGATAACTGCATATTCAAAGCTATCCGGATGCAGGGCAAACTGGCAGTTGCAGCCCCCTTCTACTTCCAATGCCTGCACAATATTCAAGGCAGCACTGCGCAGCATCTGATATTCTTTATCGGACAAAGTAACAGCAGGCGCCACAACAATAGAATCCCCTGTATGCACACCAACCGGGTCAAAGTTTTCCATGGAACATACGGTAATAATATTGCTGTTGGAGTCGCGAATTACTTCAAATTCAATTTCTTTCCAGCCGGAAATATTTTTTTCAATCAATACCTGGGTAATCGGAGACAACCGCAAACCATTTTCTGCAATTTCGTGCAGTTCTTCCGGATTGTAGGCAATTCCGCCGCCGGAGCCGCCCAGTGTAAACGCCGGACGTACAATAACCGGATACTGGATTTCTTCTGCATAAGTCAACGCATCCTCTACCGTTTCTACCACTTTAGATGGAATGCAAGGTTCGCCGATGCGCAGCATGGTATCTTTAAAAATCTGACGGTCTTCGGCTTTATCAATGGTTTCCGGATTGGCGCCCAGTAATTTTACATTATGGGCTTCCAAAAAGCCTTCTTTGGCCAGCTGCATAGATAAGGTCAGACCTGTCTGTCCGCCCAAAGTAGACAGCACACTGTCCGGCTGTTCCATTTCAATGATGCGCTTTACAACATCCAGATTCAGAGGTTCAATATAAATTTTATCTGCCATGGCTTTATCGGTCATAATGGTGGCCGGATTTGAGTTCACCAGAACAACTTCCAGACCTTCTTCTTTTAAAGCACGGCACGCCTGTGTACCTGCATAGTCAAATTCAGCAGCCTGACCAATTACAATTGGACCAGAACCAATTACCAGTACTTTTTTAATATCCGCTCTTAATGGCATCTTATTTGCCCTCCTTATCCATCAAATCCATAAACCGATCAAACAAATAGCTGGTATCTCTTGGACCACCGCAGGCTTCCGGATGGAACTGCACTGTAAATACCGGTGCATTTTTGTATTCTACCCCTTCACAGGTTTTATCATTGGCATTCCAATGGCTCATGATTCCGATGCTCGGATCAATGCTGTCACCAACCACAGCATAACCATGATTTTGACTGGTCACATAAACTCTGCCGGTTTTCAGTTCTTTCACCGGCTGATTGCCGCCGCGATGACCATATTTCAATTTTACCGTTTCGCCGCCATTGGCCAGCGCTGTCAACTGATGGCCCAAACAAATTCCGAACATTGGAATTTTCTGCGCAATCAGCTGCTGCAATGTCTGAATCACTTCAGTATTCTCCGCCGGATTGCCCGGGCCGTTGGTCAGCATCACACCATCGGGACGCAAAGCCAAAATTTCTTCCGCAGTGGTATTATACGGAACCACGGTCACATTGCAGTTTCGATTTTTCAGATGCTGCAGAATATGTCTTTTGTATCCAAAGTCCATCATCACAACATGATACTTTGGTTCTTCTACAGTATATACCTGTTTTTCTTTTGTGCTGACTGTTTCCACTGCATCTTTTATTTCATATGCCTGAATCTGCATCAGTAATTCTTCTTTTTTGGCAAATACATCTTCTGTTGTAATCATGCCGTTCATAACACCCGATTCCCGAATCACTCTTGTCAGTTGGCGGGTGTCAATGCCATACAATCCGATAACTCCGTTTGCCTTCAAAAAAGCATCAATGGTGCCCTCACAGCGGAAATTAGACGGCACTTCACACCATTCCCGCACAATGTAGCCTTTCAGCCAGCATTTTGGAGATTCATAATCACTGCTGTTGGTTCCATAATTACCGTTTAAAGGGAATGTTTGAACGGCAATTTGTCCATAATAGCTGGGATCTGTCAGTGTCTCCTGATATCCTGTCATTCCTGTGGCAAAGACAACCTCTCCAATGGTTGTACCTGTTACGCCAAAGCTCTTACCTTCAAAAACCTGCCCATTGGCCAGCAGCAGATAAGCTTTCTGTTCGCTCATACGTATTCCTTCCCTTTCTGTTTCTGAAATAATTGCAGACCTGTAAAAAAAATGTCCATTTATCCCGTTAAACAGATAAACAGACATAGTAATAGACATACTCCAGCATTTCAAACAGCCTCAGCTGCTCCAAAATGCTATGCGCTATTCCCTTCTTAGTCTCACGGGACTAAATTTAAAGGTCCTGTATTCAATTTGCATTGTTCATATTATAGCAATCTCTACAGAAAATGTCTACTAAAAATATCTTTGTCTTAACAATTATCCTGTATACATAAATATTTATTCCTTACAATGTATAATTATAGAAATAATTTCCCCCATTGTCAACTATTTTATCCCCAGAGCAGATTTGGCCAACTGATCAGCCAACTCATTATAGGTATCGCCGGAATGGCCCTTTACTTTGTGAAAATGAATGGTCAGCCCCTTTTGGCACACCTGCTGATAATATCGGCGATACCGCTGTGTTCCCGGCTTTTTGGCCTGCCATTCACCGGTACACCAGCGGGCAACGCCTTCATAATCATGATAAATATGCAAAACCGCAGCGCCTTGCTCTAAGGCAAAGGCCATGGCCCGCTCAGCGCCTTGTATTTCCCCTGCTACATTGCGCATTTCTACCAACTCTACATCATTATCGCTGCCTTTAAAGTGATATTCCTCACCCTGATAAAAGATAACAGCGCCATAAGCAAACATCTTTTTTGCCAGATGAAAGCTGCCATCTACATAAGCAACCATATCCTGTTCGGCAGTTTGTACCACAGCTGCGGACTGAACAGCTGCCGAAGGCTCGCCCCATAAATATTGCTGCGCCTCGGCCAAAGAAGGAAAACTTTTATAAATTGCGCCGGAAAAACCCTGCACCTGCGCCTTACAATCATCCCAGCTAGTAAATAACCCTGTTTGCCGCCCTGCTTTTACGGCATAATATTTTTTTGCCATACTGCACCTCATTTTCATCCTTTTTATGCTTGCTGCCAATCGGTTTAGAACTGCTATTATAATGTACCCAGCAGGATTTGTCCAGTCAGCAAACAAGAGGACCAGGGCAATATCTTTGCAGAAAGTCCACCTCTGGATGGAGATTTCTGCTGACTGTCCCAATCGTGGCAGACGCAGTCTGACTAAGATGGACAGGCCAAGAAATGTCCAGAGCAG
>USPE01000145.1 GCA_900556545.1 uncultured Peptococcaceae bacterium
GGCAATCGCTTTGCAGAAAGTCCATCCAGAGGTGGACGCTGCAACAGATATTGCCCGATGAACTACCTGATAAACTATATATGAATGAAACCAATTGCGCTTTTCAAGTAAGTTTTTTTCTTGTTTTATTATAACAAATTTGCACTATCCAATACTTGCGCCATTATTGAAAAAACTACGCTTTCTATGTTACAATAAACACAGAATTGTAAAAATTTAAGGGAGTGCTGAAATGAATTTAAAACGAATGAAACAGGCCGGTTGGTTGCTGGTCGCCATCGCAGTGATTTGTAGTTTTACATTGTGGGGACAGCGTCTGTCATCAGAGGCCGATTATAAAAATGTACAAATGTTAGTCAATTACAATGATATTATTGCTTTGGCCAATGGAAATGATTTGAGTCAGGAAGAATTGGCGGCGGAACTGCAACAACGTGGCGTTTCTGCTGTGTTATATAAGGAATTGAGTTTGGGTGACCTGGCCAATAATGGACAGGTAGCGTTGCAATTGGGCGGCACCATTCAAAACACAAATTTTTATTCGCAAGTGTCTGATGCGTTGCCGATCAATGAAGCCACTTTGTATGTGGCAATTTTGGATCCTTCTATAGCGGAACAGGTTCAGAAACATGCACTGTTGAAAATTGCCGGATCCGCGTATTATCCGGGGCAGGTTCCGGTTATTACAGTGCCGGTTATGGTGCCCACCGGTGATGTAGAAGTGTCTAATGTAATGACAAAAGTAAAAGATATTGGTGTTGGATTCAATCAGGCCGGAATAGAACGCATGGCAGCAGTTGGTTTTGCTGCAGTACCGCAGCTGCGCAGTTGGGACAATCCTACTGATGAAGCGTTGCGTGCGGTTACAGACGAAATTAAAGCGATGCCTAATTTAGCTTACTTGCTGTTTAATGATAAAGAATTGCCTGGTTATCCAGATTCGGTGCGGACTATTGCTGATTTGTTGAAAGACAGTGAAGGCAATGCCTTGGTAACCATCGGCAGTATTGAATTTTCTGATCAAAAGGGATTGACTCAGTTAGGGGTTTTGTTAAATAAAGATTTGATTCGTTTGCATACCATCTCTAACAGTGAAATGAGCAAATTTGAACCAGATACGGCATTGGATCGGTGGATGTTGGCTGCAAGAGAGCGGAATATGCGCAGCCTTTTAGTGCGGTTCTTTGACATTACCAGTCCTGGAACTGCATTGCAGCAAAATTTGGATTACTTAGAATCTATTCAGACAGGCTTGTTAGAATCGGGATTTCAGCTTGATCAACCGTATGAGAAACCAAATAGTATTGATGCCGGAAATATTGTGTTATATTTGATTGGCATCGGGGTAGCAGCTGGCGTTATGTTAGTATTACTGGAGATGCGCTTGCCTAAGCTGGGTCTGCTGGCATTGATTTTGGGTACAGTTTGTTGGATCGGGCTGCTGCATGTAAGTCCGGTTTTAGCCAAAAAGCTGATGGCGCTAGTAAGTGTGATTACATTCCCAATACTATCTTGTTTGATTATGATGAAACCGCAAAAAAGATCAATCGGCCGTTCTGTTGCAGCGTTGCTGATTTTGTGTGCGTTAAGTTATATTGGTGCGGTTTTAATGGTAGGATTATTGGCTGATGTATTATTTATGTTAAAACTGGATCAATTTATCGGGGTAAAAATTGCCCATGTGATTCCGATTGGTGTGGTGCCGTTTATCTTGTATATCTGGAATACGGAAAAACCACTGCAAACGGTAAAACAATTACTGGATAAAGCATTAGATTATAAATGGGCGGCGCTGGCGGCAATTGTAGCGGTTGCCGGGTTTATTTATATCAGTCGTACCGGCAATACGACAGCAGAATTAAGTGCTGCGGAAGCCGGTATGCGTAATTTCTTAAATGATGTGCTTGGTGTACGGCCGCGCAGCAAAGAATTTTTAATTGGGTATCCTTTAACATTGTTGTTGTTCTGGTTGGGAGCCAGCAGCAGAAACTGGATTTTAACCATTCCTGCTGTTATTGGACAGGTATCCCTGGTAAACACATATGCCCATATCCATACCGCATTGTTGATCTCATTGCAGAGAAGTTTTAATGGTTTGGTGTTGGGAATTGTTATAGGATTGTTGTTAATTTTGGCAGTTCAGCTGCTAATCAAGCTATATCATCGGTTAGAAGAGAAAGAGGGTTTGCGATGAAGGTATTGCTATCAGGATATTATGGATTTGATAACGCTGGCGATGATGCAGTACTGTTTGCTATCATTCAGGCATTAAAAGAAACGATAGAACATGTAGAAATTGTGGTGCTATCCAATCAGCCTGAGAAAACGGCAGAGCAATTTCAGGTAAAAGCTGTGGACCGTTGGAGCAAAGGCGGACTATTAAAAGCGATAAAGCATTGTGATGTTTTAATCAGCGGAGGCGGCAGCTTACTGCAGGATGTAACCAGTAAAAATGGCATACTGTATTATTTGGGGATTATTAAGTTGGCGCAGATGCTGGGCAAAAAGGTTCTTGTGTATGCGCAAGGCATTGGCCCTGTGCGAGAGCCGCGCAACAGAAATTTGACTGCAAAAATTTTGAATAAGGTGCAGGCGATCACAGTAAGAGATTTTGATTCCAGAGATGAATTGATTAATATGGGCGTTTATCGGGAAATTCTGGTTTGCGTCGATCCGGTTTTGGGCATTGCAGCCGATGAGATTGATGCATCCTGGGGCAGTACTGTATTAAAGCAGGCTGGTATTGATACAGAGAAAAAGGTGTTGATGGTTGCAGCGCGCAATTGGATGCATTCGGATCATTTCTTTAAAGAAATTGCCCAAAGCTGCGATGCTATGGTGCAGCAGGGATGGCAGGTTGTATTTGTTCCTTTCCATTATCCGGAAGATATAGAAGCGGGCCAAAAAATTGTTGCTTTGATGCAGCAGCCGGCACTGGGATTAGAAGGAAATTACAGTCCGCAGGAAACTATGTCCATTTTAAAAAATGCAGATTTGATCATGGGAATGCGGCTGCACAGTTTAATTATGGGTGCGGCTTTGTTGAAGCCGTTAGTTGGCTTGTCCTATGACCCCAAAGTGACCAGCTTTATGCAATTATTGCGCCAGCCGGACTGCTTTGCGCTTGATAGCGCAGAGGCATCTCAGCTTATTCAGGCGATGCAGCGGTTGGGCAATCAGACTGAGCAGGACAAACTAATCTTGCAGCGTAATATGGAAATTATGGCGCGGCAGGCAAAAGCACCTGCTGTTTTGTTAAAATCGCTTTAAGAAAACCAAGGGGCGAATGGCGGCGGCAGAGGAAAATAGGTAACATAGCCTGAAGTACAGAATGTATCGTTATGAATATTTTCACAGTTGCAAATTCAAAGAGAATGATGTAAAGTAATTGCGTATCTTGTCGATTACTTTGAATATTTCGGAGGCAGAAATTTATGTTAAAAGATTTACTCATGGGGTTTATTGCCTTGGTGATTAGCCTGCTGTTGGTGCCTTTTGTGGCAAAATTGGCGGTGAAAATTGGTGCAGTGGATAAACCGAATGCACGTAAAGTGCATACTAGAATTATGCCGCGGATGGGCGGTTTGGCCATTTATCTCAGTTTTTTTGCGGTGCTGTTTCTAAGCCATGGATTTTCTAAGCAACTATTAGGAATCTTTTTAGGTGGAACCATATTGGTTTTAGTGGGAATTATAGATGACATGAAGGATATTCCTGCCAAAGTTAAATTGCTTGGGCAAATTGTTGCTGCGTGTGTTGTAGTTGCATTTGGTGTTCGGGTAGACTTTATGACAAATATTTTTCAGGGTGATACTTTCTTTTTATCATTTTTCAGTATACCGGTCACGATTATCTGGATTGTAGCAATTATTAATGCCGTAAACCTGATTGATGGATTAGATGGGTTGGCAGCAGGTATTTCTACAATTGCAGCCATTACGATGGCCATTGCAGGATATGCCAGCGGACAGACGGAAATGGCATCAATGGCAATGATTTTGATTGGCTCCACTTTAGGTTTTTTACGATACAACTTTCATCCGGCCAAAATTTTTATGGGTGATACCGGATCTATGTTTTTAGGATACACCTTGGCAGTTTTTGCTGTTTTGGGTGTAGCAAAAAGTTTTACCATGTTGTCTTTGGTTACTCCAATTTTAGTTTTGGCAATTCCTATTTTGGATACGCTGTTTGCGATTATTCGCCGTAAGATGAATCACAAACCGATTTTTAAGCCGGACAAACATCATCTGCATCATTGCCTCTTAAATTACGGATTCAGTCATCGTGATACGGTGCTGATTATTTATGCGGTTAGTGCAATCTTAGCCCTTTGCGGTTTAATTATGACCTATTTGAATTCTACCCAGGGAATCTGCTTATTGGCAGTCATTTCAGTTGTGATTATTTATGGTGCACTAAAAATTGGTGTCATTGGGAATAAGGACGAGTAATGGAGGAATCCTATGAGAGTAAAAAGAGTTGCACTTGTGTCAATTGTCACATTTTTATTGGGCGGTTTATGTGGAAGTGCCTATGCTTATGTTTCTTATTCTTTTTCTAATACCAACGAAGATATTTCTCTATCGGATAATTTAGAGCAGGTTCAGGAAAATATAGCAGTAGAACAGTTTGTAAAAGCACAGGAAGAACAGCGGCCAAATGGGTTAGAAGAGTCAAAGATTGAAACAGGCAGCAAATATACAGGCATCACATATAATAATGTGGCAACAGCTACCGTTTCTGATAAAACTGAAACAGATTCAGCTGCAACAGATGATGGGTCGGAGACCAAAAAAGAAGAAGGTTTATTAAGTAGTATTTTAAATTGGGGAAAAAATACCGAAACGAATAAACAGGATAAAACAGAAGATGATAAAAATTCCTCAAAAACAAGCTCGGCCGGTAGTTCGGGAAAAATAGCCATCCAAAAAGGAAGTTTGAATGTGCGTGCACAGGGCAGCATAGAGGGAGATGTAATTGGACAAGTTTATAAAGGTGATATTGTTCAAATTGTCAGTCAGGATGACGCATGGTATCAAATTATTACAAGCGATGGCACACAGGGATATGTATCGGCAACTTATGTAGAAGTTGTCAATTAGTTCTTTTCTGAAAAATAGTTCTTTCTAAAAAAATATGAAATGGTAACAGGGCTTGGTAAAACAACAATGTTTTATCAAGCCCTGTTTACACACGAAAATAGCTTTATCTATGGAAGAATATGCGTTTTATAGGTGTGCGATGTGCATGAATCAAGTATATTTCAGAAAAAAGAGAGAAAAAAGTAAAAAAAAGAGTTGACAAGAGGTAGGGAG
>USPE01000146.1 GCA_900556545.1 uncultured Peptococcaceae bacterium
GGTCCCGCCGTATTGTAACCCAAATTGGCAAGCATGTGTTTGGAGTGTGAAGTTATGAAACGAGAAAACCATCTGTTAATCGGCATCATTGTTATCTTGCTGTTGCTGCTGTTGGGCGGCATCTGGTGGGGCAATCAGAAAATAGAGCAACTGGAAGCCAGGCACCAAACTGCGCTTTATCAGGCAGAGGGCCAATATCAGCGCAGCTTCTGGGAATTGTCCGATTCCATCGAAAATATGAACGGACAGCTGGCTCAGCTGCTGGTAACCACCAGTCAGGAACAGCTGCTGCTGGGCTTATCCAGTCTGTGGCGTGAGGTGTACAGCGCAGTCAATAATTTGAGCGGTCTGCCTGTAGCCATGCAGGAGCTGGAAAGCACCGACCTTTTGCTAAGTGATGTGGCTGAATACAGCTATTATTTACTGCGCAAAAATGTATTGCAGCAGAAGCCTCTGTCCCAGGAGGACTGGAATCAGCTGGAAGAATTTTATAGCCGCTCCCGCGTGGTGCAAAATGAGCTGACCAATCTGGAAACAAAAATTATCGGGGAAGACTTGCGTTTGTCCCAATTATCGCTGGATGATGAGGAAAATGCGGTAGCTTCTGCCTTCCGCAGTATTGAATCGCAGGTTTACGCCTTTCCTGAGCTTAAATTTGAAGAAGGGGTTCGCAAAATTGAACCGGAACCCCGCACCATTGCTGGAGATCAAATTACCCAGATTGAGGCAATCGCTTCTGCCGATCGGTTTTTAGATGCGCTGCACATTGCCCATGATCAAGGGAAGGTAGAATTTACCTCACAGGACACCAAAATACCGGTTTACGGGATTCGCTATCAAAACCAATCTGAAGACACTGTTCTTTATGTCGAGGTTAGCCAAAAAGGCGGACAAGTGCTGCAGTTTTATCAAACCAGAGAAATAGTTGCCGCCCAATACACCGCCCAACAGGCTATAGAACAGGCGCAGCAATTTTTACAGGAACTCAGCTTTACTGATATGGCCTGCATTGACAGTGTGTCTGACCAGCAAATTGCTGATTTAACCTTTGTGCCTAAAATGAACGGCATTTACATTTATTCTGATATGGTCAAAATTCAAATTGCCTTAGATAACAACTCCATTTTAAATTACGACCAGCTATGCCACCCGCCATTATCAGCGGCAGCTTCCTGTGCCTGTCATCAGCAAGGAACAGATTTTGCAAAATATGAATCCGAACTTTCATGTGGAGGATGTGCGCTTAGCGCTGATAACCGATGAATACAGCGTCAACGAAATCCTTACCTACGAAGTGCGGGGTACAGTGGTAGACGAGCGTTTTTCTATCTTTGTAGATGCTGCCACAGGACAGGAAACCCGCATTGTGCGGTTGTAACCGGCCGATTCATACCAAATTTATTGATACGCATTAATTTTTTCTATATGCTTAAAACAAATCATCCCTTATGTTTTGATAAAATTTATATTATAATAGATATGGAGATATTTTATTATTCCGTACACAAAAACAGTGACAACCTAATTGGTTTTGCAGCGTAATATGCTCTTTTGTATATTGCGCTGTTTTTTAGTATAACTTCCTCTACAATTTCTTTTCGTATCCATTATGTAATCATAAATATTTTCAAAATTCTATTTTTTGATTCAGTTTTTCCAGAAGGGAGGTCTTTTTTCATGTTTCAAAAAGGGGACTACATTGTGTATCGCAGTACAGGTGTCTGCCGGGTAGATGATATCGGTGCGCGGGAAAATTTTCTGACTGACGGAGCAGAGCAGCTCTATTACCATCTTGTGCCTATACACGGCACAGGTACCATTTATATTCCTGTGGATTCATCGGTTTTTATGCGGCCCGTCATCAGCAAAGAACAGGCGCAGCAATTGATTGCTTCGATTCCATCCATCGAGGAGCATCCCAATTACAGCAAAAATCAAAAAGTTCTGATCGAGGAATATCGTTCCTTGCTGCAAACCCATGACTGTACTGCGCTGGTTCAGCTCATTCTTGATGTTCACAAAAAAGAGCTGGTATTAAACGCTCAGGGAAAAACCGCCGGCAAAACAGATTTGCAGTATATGAAGCAAGCACAAACTTTGCTGCACGAAGAATTATCCATCGCATTGGATATTCCCTACGAAGATGTCGCTGACTATATCCGGCAGCAAATAAAGCTGGCCTGAGTTTAATGTATAATAAAAGAGGCATGAAAAAACACCCACCGCTTCCTTTTAGGAATCGCTTGTTTTTTCTGCCTCTTTTTATTTTTCGCTATATGATCGTATATTAAAAACACCGTTCTATTCAGCAAAACCAAAATTGAACGTTTTTTATTACCATATGGCTTCCCGCAACCAAGTATCATTTCAAACTTATCTCCATCATTTCACCGTAAAATGATGGAGATATTTTGTTAAATACGGACATAAGCAGTAGATGGACCTGCTCCAACTTTGGCAATATATCCGCTCTTAACAAGATCTGTAAGCGTTCTTTCTATAGTAACCTTACTTATATCCGGACAGAGTTCCATAATCTCTTTCTTTGTTATCTTCCCGACCTTCTTATCAATTACATTTTTAATTCTTTCAGGCTTAGAAAACGTCCTATGTTTCAAATGTTCTACCCTACTTTCAAATTCGTTATAAGCCTTCAAAGTAATACCAAGGTAATATTTTATAAATGGTTCATACGTATTCTTTTCCTCATGCCATCCATTAGAACTTGCCTGCAATACCTCATAATATGTTTCTTTTGTTTTTTCAATCAGCATTTCCATACTAACATATTTACCAACAATATAGCCAGCTTTATAGAATAGAAGCAAAGTTAATAATCTGCTCATACGACCATTACCATCATTAAAGGGGTGAATACAAAGGAAATCAAGAATAAACATAGGGATAAGCACTAATTTGTCGATTCGGTCTGATTCCCAAGCTTCTAAAAATCTAGCACACAATATTTCCATTGCTTCAGCAGTCTGAAAAGCAGGAATTGGAATAAATCTTACTTTCTGATGACCTTCCGCATCTGTTTCAGCAATCACATTATCAGAATTCTTATAACTACCGCCAGTAGAACTTTGGGAATAAGAATACAGATCCCGATGTAGTTGCAAAATAATATTAGGCTTTGGAATGATATATTCATAACTTTCGTGAATTGTCGAAAGCACTTCTCGATAACCGGAAATTTCTTGCTCTGATCGATTTTGTGGCTCTACCTTCTGACTTACTAATTCTTCTAAACGTCTATCGCTTGTAAAAATACCCTCAATTCTATTGGACGCCCCTGTACTTTGAATCAAGGCTACTTCTAATAATGTTTTTAATTCATCTATATTCGCTTCGATAAATAACTCTTGTTTTCCCTTATGTTCGTGAATACTTGCTATCATCTGAACAATTTCTGGGGTTAGAAACTTTTCAGGTTCTTTTGTATAATCAAATTTTCTCATTCTAATATCTCCTTCATTTCAGATCTATCTCCTTCATCTTATCAGTAAATGATGGAGATTTCAATAAACATGATGGAAATAGCTTCTCCACTCTGTAACAATATATTCCTCAAAATATCTACCTTATTATATACAAGTGGAACTTTATCAGAGAATTAAAACAGAACGAGAACAAATAAAACGATTGCACGCAAAAAAGCAGAGCGGCATAGTCTCTCAACGATACCGCCCTGCAAGATACAATTTTTCCTCATAGGCATTCTGTTTTACACAGCAGCCTTTTAAACTTTTCATCATTCTTCTTTTAACCGGCTCTCCAGCTGTACACACAACTGATGAATAGTCTGCTGCAGTAAAGGATGGCGCGCAAATCCGGCAATTTCATCCAGCGGCTTTAACACAAACAAACGATTCTGCATATCAATATGGGGTACAATTAAATTCTCCGTATTGATGATTGCATCATCATACAACAGGATGTCCAGATCGATGGTGCGTGGTCCCCAATGAATAGTGCGCTCTCTGCCCAGACGCTGCTCAACGGCGTGCAATGTATCCAAAAATTCTTCCGGGCTTTGCAGTGTTCGCACCTGCAAACAGCCATTGATAAATTCAGGCTGATCGGTATATCCATAAGGCGCTGTCACAAACCAGTTGGATGCCTTTATCAGCTGACAATCCCGCTGCTCGTCCAGCAACTGCATGGCTGTGCGGATGTACAGCTCCCGGTTGCCCATATTGCTGCCTACACCCACATAAACGGTATGCCACTGCCGTTCTACTGCTACAGATACATAAGAAAATGGCAGCATAATAGGCGCATTGGGCTTCTTTAATTCCAACACCACACGCTGCACCAATGGAAATTTCAACAAAATTTCCTGTGCCAAAAAATCGGCTGCTGTTTCAATTAAACGAAAGGTGTGTTTCTCCATCAGTTCTTTTAAATAGTAACAAACCTCGCCGTAATTGACAGACAACTGCAAATCATCTTGCCGCGCTGCTTTTCTTGCATCTACAAATAACTGGGCGCAAATTAAAAATTTTTGTCCCAGCTTATTTTCTTCCGGATATACACCATGGCGGGCATAAATTTCCAAATCTTCAATACAAATTTTATCCAAACCAATTCCTCCTATCACAGCTTACTATCTCGAATAGCTTCTGCCATTTTGATGGTTCGATAGTTTTCTTTGATATCATGTACCCGCACAAAATTCCACCCAGCCTGTACCGCCAGCACAGTAGTGACCAAGGTGCCTTCCACCCGCTGGTCGGCAGGCAGATCCAAAGTAAGTCCAATCATAGATTTGCGGGATGTGCCTAACAGCATGGGATACCCTAATAAATGAAACTGTTCCAGCTGTCCCATCAACGCCAGATTCTGCGCGCATGTTTTTCCAAAACCAATACCGGGGTCCAGCATAATATGTTCTTTGGGCACACCGGCCTGCTCCGCCTTTTTAGCACTCTGCCGCAAGGTTTCCAAGCATTCCAGCAGCAAATTATCGTACTGGGTGCCCTGCTGATTGTGCATCAAACAGCAGGCTGCGCCGGCTTGCGCAATCACACCGGCCATGGCAGGGTCATGCTGCAGGCCCCAAATATCGTTAACCATATGAGCGCCGCTCTGCAAGGCAGCTTTGGCTACCGCTGACTTATAGGTATCAATAGATACTGGCACATCAAACCGCTTAGTAATGGCCTCTATCACCGGCGTTACCCGTTGAATTTCTTCCTCATCGCCAATAACTGCATGGCCGGGGCGAGTGGATTCGCCTCCCACATCA
>USPE01000147.1 GCA_900556545.1 uncultured Peptococcaceae bacterium
TATTTTATTGTATACGGCCAAACCGTTGTCCCCGTTCTTGCCACCATATCCAAGTATGACCGAGACGGCAAGATTTTATTAATGAATATCTTCCCTTATTAATATATCGTTTCCGCCACGAAAAAAGCTGCTCCATTTTGGAAGCAGCTTTTTTCAAATTGTATCATATTCTAGTATTCTATTTTATTATTTCCCCTGCATAGCAGCCAGCTGGCGTTTGGTCACATTTTTAGGACAAATGTGTTTAAAGATAATAGCATCCAAAGGCTGTGTATAATGCTGTTCTTCTTCAGGCAGCTGCGGTGTGGACATAAAATACAAATCCTTAGCCACTTCCTGTACAGTACCTTCATTAAATTTAGCTTCCATCCCCTGTTCAATAACAGTCTGGCGCAAAGAATCCAACAACTCTTTATTCAGATTCAATACAAATTCATACAATGCATTCATATTATCTGCATTATACAGCAATCCTTTTATCAAAGCAACATAAGCCATGTTCAACGGATATGGCAGCGCATCCACAAAATGCAGTTCCAGCCCCCGTGTGGTTGCTTTTACTTCCGGCATTACCATGTCCAGTACACCGGCAACCTGTTCTTCGGTCATATTCTGATCTTCATATACTTCTTCATTGGTTTTTGCAGAAGCAACAATCTGCTGATTTTCTTCTACAGCCACTGCCGGTGCATTGGCTACAAAATTGCTGTACTGAGCATATTTAAAGCTATGACCGGTAATAACATTTTCCACTTTGGCCAACGCTGTCTTTTTATCGTCATCTAAGGCAATTCCGGCTGTAAATTGATTGTATTCTTCTCCATCCAGAACAGGAATATTATCCAGTAATGCAGCAAATACAGGGGCCAGAGTGGCAACAACCCGATATTTTTTTTCAAAGTCATCACTGTGCGCATAATCCAACACCACAACGGTTTTCGCTGCAGCTTTCAGTGCTTTTAATGCAGCCGGATCATCCTGCAGCTGTTCTGCCAGCAATTTTGCTTTTGCCATAGGCATCAATTCAATGTCTTCAGCTTTGCTCACCGGCTGATAACCAATGGACAATAACAGCTGATTTCTGGCTTCCAGTTCACTGCCTAAGCTCTGCAAAAAGTCCAGATATGTCTTATCAATCACTTTCAAACTTGCTGTTTTTGCAATCCATACTTCGATCTGACCGCCTGCCTGCAGCAGCACAGTGGCATTATCTTTGCGAACACCAATCAATGCTTCTTCTTCATACAAACCTTCCCAACCATTGCGGGTCAAATATTCCAACAGGCTTTCAATCCCCTGTTCCCCTTCAAAAGGAACGGCTTTCAGGTCATCTCTGTTTACCAGAAAATGTCCAAAACAAACCCCAAGTTTAAATTCCTCATGGGCAACTTCATTTTTTTTCAGACTTCCTACAATCTGCTCTTTTAACATCTGTCACAACGCTCCATTTCACAAATATTTCATATGCCATAGTATACCATTAAACCTTCAGAAACTCTAGTGAGAACCGGGCAAAATGTATAGCATAATTTATTTTTCTTCATCCACAATTGACAACAATTCCTGATACTCCCGCTGCAGCTTAAAATATTCTTCCGTAATATTCATCGCTGCCAACACAGCCACATCCCGATAATCCAAACGAGTCTGGTCATCGCCCACTTTATGCATCATCTGGTCTACATGGGCTGTAATGGCCTCTACCTGCGCCTTTTCCTCCGGGGTTACCCGCAATGTATAAATATGTCCGTAAATCTCCACATTCAACTTTGATGGCTCGCTCATTCCCGTCCAGCCTCCAGTTCTATCTGACCGCGGAACACTTCTTCTGCCGAACCGGTCATAAATACATGCTGGCCTTCTCCATCCCAGCGCACCTGCAAATCACCGCCATCCAAATGCAGCAGCACATCGTTGCCGGTTTTTCCGTTGAGAATACAGGCAACGGTAGTAGCACAAGCGCCCGTACCGCAAGCCAATGTGATAGCTGCGCCCCGTTCCCATACCCGCATAATAACTTCTTTGTCATTCAACACCTGCACGAATTCTACATTGGTCTTGCGCGGAAAATACTGGCTGCGTTCTATACGAGGTCCCCAATATGCAATGGGGAAATTTTCAGCATCATCTACAAAGACAACACAATGGGGATTGCCCATACTGACCGCCGTAATCTGAAAGATCTGATCCTCAATTTCAATGGACTGATTCACTGCCCGTCCCTGGCCGACCATAGGAATCTGTTCTTTCTCCAAAACAGGCTTACCCATATCCACCGCAACCGAAACAATATTTCCGGCATCATCCAGAATCAAACGGGGAATTATAATACCCGCCAGCGTTTCCACTGTAATGACATCTTTTTGCACAATGCCGGCTTCATACACATACCGGGCGAAACAACGGATGCCATTGCCGCACATTTCAGCTTCGCTGCCATCACTATTGATAATACGCATACAAATATCAGCCTGCTCAGAAGGCAACACCAATAAAATACCGTCGGCACCGATACCAAAATGACGGTCACATAAGTTTTTCGCTAATATGTGGTAGCTTTCAGACGAAATGGCCATATCCTGCTTTGTACAATCCAACACGATAAAATCATTTCCCAATCCATGCATTTTTACAAAATTCATAGTGGTTCCCTCCTGTTATTCTCTTCTATTTCACAGCAGCGGCGTTTTGCTGCGCCGCTTGATTACTTTATAATATTAGTAAGTATACCATAAATTCAAAGGCATACAACAAAAATTTATCAAAAATCCTGTAACTGTAGTATCCATTTGTGTTACAATAACAGGCGATTAACAGTGCAGAATTGATTTTGCATCAATACCAACAGATACAAAGGACGACACCCTATGAAATTAGTGATTGCAGAAAAACCCAGTGTGGCGCGGGATATCGCCGCAGTTCTGGGCGCTGTTCAAAAGAAGAACGGCTATCTGGAAGGCAATGGCTATCGAGTTACCTGGTGCATCGGACATCTGGTGCAGCTGGCAGCGCCGGAAGCTTATGCAGAAGAACTGCGGCGCTGGAAATTTGATACATTGCCCATTATCCCGGAACAATTTCAATATCAGGTTGTTCCTGCTACACAAAAACAATTTGTCATTGTGCAGCAGTTGATTCACAATAGTACCGAAATTATTTGCGCCACCGACGCCGGACGGGAAGGCCAGCTCATTTTTGAATATGTATTACAGCTATCTTCACCGCCGCCCGATTGCCGCATCCAACGGCTCTGGATCAGCTCCATGACCGACGATGCCATTCGAGAAGGTTTTGCTTCTTTAAAAGACAACAAACAATATCAGCGCTTGTATCAGAGCGCCCGCTGCCGCAGTGAAGCAGATTGGTTGGTGGGCATCAATTTTACACGGCTGTTCACATTGCGTTACGGCACTAAATTGACAGTAGGCCGTGTACAAACGCCTACATTGGCCCTGCTGGCAGAACGGCAGCAAGCCATAGACTCCTTTCAGCCAACACCTTATTACCAGCTGGAAGGGCACTTTGGTACTCTGCGGGCTCTTTGGCACAGAGGTGCTACCAATCGCCTGGAGGACAAAGAACAGGCTGTTCAGCTGCAAAAAGAACTCACCGGCAAAACAGGTATTGTCAGCAAACTGGAAACCAATCGCAAAACCGAAGATCGTCCGCTGCTTTTTGACCTGACCGAGCTGCAGCGGGAAAGCAACCGTCGTTTTGGTTACACCGCACAGGAAACTTTGAGTATTGCCCAATCTTTGTATGAGCGTCATAAGCTGATTACCTATCCTCGTACCGACAGCCGATATCTAACTGCCGATATGAAACCGTTGATTCCCCAACTGATACAAAAAATAGCAGCTGTTTTTCCAGAAAGCAAACCATTTGTTCAGCAAATTCTACAAAAGAAACTGCCTTTGGATAAACGCATCATCAATGATAGTAAAGTCAGTGACCATCACGCTATTATTGTAACCAACCATATTCATCAATATCAGCCGCAAAAACTGACACTGCGGGAAAACCAGGTGCTGAAGCTGATCATGGTACGCATGCTGGCAGCCCTGTCCGGTAAAAAACAATATGATGAAAGTAAATTAGAAATCACGCTGGATACGCAAAAAGACATTTTTAAAGCCACCGGACGCATTATAGTAGAAGAAGGCTGGGCGCTGGTAGAACGCACATTACTGGCCAAAGCTGCGTCTGTTCAGGAAGGTGACGCAGCGCAGCAAGAAAAAGAAGCCGAACAAAACTTTACCGGCATTCAACTGCATCAAAAACTGCATTTGGATAGTATTGCACTATTAGAAAAGAAAACAACAGCGCCCAAGCCTTATACCGAAGCCACGCTGCTCACCGCCATGGAAAAAGCCAGCCGAGAACTTGACGATAAAGCGCTAAAAGAAAGTATGCGGGGAAAAGGACTGGGCACACCGGCCACCAGAGCCGGCATCATTGAAAAACTGATTGCTGTCGGATATGCAGAACGCAAAAAGAAAAACCTGTATCCCACCCAACAGGGCATGACCTTTATCCAGCTGGTGCCCGATTCCATCCGGCAGGTAGAAATGACAGCCCAATGGGAACTGCAGCTGCAGGAAATCTACGACGGCACCGGCAATCCGGAGCAGTTTATGGAGGAGATACGCCAATATGTGCGGCAAACCGTAGAGGCTAACAACCAATCCGCCCCTGTACAGGCCGTCAGCCGCAAAGGAACGCTGCGCCGTGTAGTTGGTGCATGTCCAAAATGCGGCTGCAATGTCATCGAAAGCGACAAATCCTTTTATTGCGACGGCTTTCGTCAGGAACACAAATGCAATTTCACCCTGTGGAAAAACAACAAATATTTACAGGCCAGAGGTGTTACCCTGACAGCAGAACTTGCCAGCCAGCTGTTGGAAACAGGAAGTATGCAGATTAATGATTTAGTTTCCAAGTCGGGAAATCACTATAACGCTATCTTTTACATGGAACCCGGACCGCAATATGTCAATTTTCGCATGGAATTTGCGCCCAAAACAGTATCCAAACCCGCGCAGCCTCAATCAGATCAACAACCGGAAACAACATATACAAACACAAATCAAGAGAATGGAGAATGATTGCTATGAACACATTGCTGCACACCTGCTGCGCGCCCTGCTCTATCTATTGTGTGGACAGCCTGCGGCAGGAAGGCATCCAACCCACATCTTACTGGTTTAACCCCAACATTCACCCTTACACTGAATATCGCAG
>USPE01000148.1 GCA_900556545.1 uncultured Peptococcaceae bacterium
TTTTCACGTAATCTCTAATAATGCTGTGTCAACTTCTAATTTAATCATTGGTATTGTAATGGCTGTACTTGTTGCACTCATTTTGTTGGGCGGTGTAAAACGTATCGGACAAGTAACAGAAAAGCTTGTTCCTTTTATGGCATTATTATATATCGTTCTTGCTGTCGGTGTTATCGTAATCAATATCCGCACAATTCCTACAGTATTTGCTTCTATTTTTGAAGGTGCATTTAAACCATCTGCCGTAACCGGCGGCATTGTCGGAAGCATGTTTACCAGTATGAAAAAAGGAGTTTCCCGCGGTATCTTCTCTAATGAGGCTGGACTTGGTACTGGCTCCATCGCCCACGCATGTGCAGACACAAAAAAACCTGTAAAGCAGGGAATGTTTGGTATATTTGAAGTATTTACTGACACAATTGTTATCTGTACTTTGACTGCTCTTGTTATTCTTTGCAGCGGAACCACGATTGAATATGGAGCTGCAGCTGGCGCTGAGCTTACCATTTCTGGATTCACATCTGTTTACGGAAGCTGGGTTTCCATCTTTACCGCAATTGCAATGTGCTGCTTCGCCTTTTCTACTATTCTTGGATGGGGACTCTATGGTGCCCGCTGCATTGAATTTTTATTCTCAGAGAAAGTCATTAAACCTTTCATGGTAGCGTATTCTCTCGTTGCAATCCTTGGTGCAACAGCAAATCTTGGACTGATGTGGAGTATCGCAGAAACCTTCAATGGTTTAATGGCAATCCCTAACTTAATTGCACTATTTTTACTGTCTGGAACTGTTGTACGTCTGACAAAGGAATATTTCGCAACGGAAGGTGCAAAATAAAGAAAAATCTTAGCTTAACTCAAACATACCGTGATACAGCTGATAATATTTGCCTTGCTGTGCCAACAGCGACTCATGATTACCCTGTTCGATGATACGTCCGTGTTCCAGCACCAATATCTGATCGGCATTGCGAACAGTGGACAACCGATGGGCAATGATAAAGACAGTGCGGCCCTGCATTAGCTGATCCATTCCTTTTTCAATTAACAATTCAGTTCGTGTATCAATAGAACTGGTGGCCTCATCTAAAATTAATACAGTCGGATTGGCCACGGCAGCACGGGCAATGGCCAATAGCTGCCGTTGTCCCTGGCTGAGATTGGTACCGTCGGAGGTCAGCACAGTGTGGTATCCTTCCGGCAAATGCTGAATAAAGGAATGAGCGTTGGCCAGTTTTGCTGCTGCAATCACCTCATCGTCGGTGGCGTTTAAACGGCCATAACGAATATTTTCCATAACGGTGCCGGTGAATAGGTGGGTATCCTGCAATACCATGGATAAGGTGCTGCGCAGATCTGCTTTGCTTATCTGGTTAATATCAATGCCATCATAAGTGATGGTGCCGCCGGATAAATCAAAGAACCGATTGATTAGATTGGTGATACTGGTTTTACCGGCGCCTGTAGAGCCTACAAGGGCTATTTTTTGTCCCGGTTTGGCATCCAGGCTTACATCCTGCAGCACCGGTTTATCAGGCTTATATTGGAAAAATACATGATCAAAACGGATATGGCCCTGCACAGGGATTTGTTTGGTGCTGCCATCAGTCTGTTTTACATTCCATACAGGTTTTTGCTGTGTTTCTTTCCGTGTTATGGTTCCCAAATCCGATTCGGGCAGTTCGTCCATCAGCTGAAAGATTCGCTCCGCACCAGCCAACGCATTTAGCAGGGAATTAAACTGCTGAGAAATTTGTGTAATCGGATGAGAAAATGAACGGGTGTACTGTAAAAATGCAGCTACCGTTCCTAAATCCAATCGGCCGAAGATAGCCATGATACTGCCGAAAATAGCAGTAATGGCATAATTGATGTAGGATAGATTGCCCATGGTCGGCATCAGGATATTGGCAAAGGTGTGGGCATTGGTAGAAGCCTGGCAGAGATTACTGTTCAGTTCATCAAAGCGAGCTTTGGCCTGTTCTTCGTAGCAAAAGACCTTAACCACCTTTTGACCTTCCATCATTTCCTCAATATAACCATTCATCGCGCCGATTGCCTGCTGCTGTTTGCGGAAATACAAGCCGCTCTTACCGCCGATTTTACCAATGGCAAAAATCATAACCGCTACCATCAGCAAAACAAGTACAGTCAACAGAGGACTTAAAATCAACATCATCACAAAAACACCAGTGACTGTAATGAAAGATGATATAAACTGAGCAAAACTGCTGTTGAGCAAATCGCGCAGAGTGTCGGTATCGCTGGTAAATCGGCTCATCAACTCTCCATGGGTGTGATTATCAAAGAAAGCAATGGGCAGAGATTGCATGCGATTGAACAAATCGGTACGGATTTGATATAGCGTGCGGGTAGAGATCACCAGCATCAATCGGCTGTAAGTGAATGTTGCCGCTACTCCCAGCAGATAAATGGCAGCCATGATAGCCAGCATCAGAATAAAATCAGACAAATCGGGGTTCTGATGACCGATAAACGGTAAAATATAATTATTAATCAGCGGCTTTAAAAAATAGGTTCCGGCGATAGAAGCAGCTGCACTGACTACGATACAGAGTACGGCAAAAAACAAATGTACTTGAAAACCCTGCATATAGCTGAGGATTCTCAGAATTGTTTTTTTCACATTTTGGGGTTTAACCGTTGATTTCATTTTCGTTGGCGGCATGAGATTGGGCTCCTTTCTGCTGAGAATAATAAACTTCCTGATAAATTGGGTTGGTAGCCAGCAATTGTTTGTGGGTGCCGACAGCGTTAATGGTTCCATTATCCATAACGATGATGAGATCAGCGTCCATTACTGACGTAATGCGCTGCGCAATAATAATGGTAGTGGTGTCTGATAAATTTTGCCGAAAAGCCTGACGAATGCGGCTGTCGGTGGCAGTATCCACAGCGCTGGTACTGTCGTCCAAGATGATAATCTGCGGTTTTTTCAGCAGCGCTCTGGCGATACACAGCCGTTGTTTTTGCCCGCCGGACAGATTAACACCGCCCTGGCTTAAATCGGTGTCGTAACCCTGCGGAAACGCCATAATAAAGTCATGGGCCTGGGCTGCCTGACAGGCTGCCATCAGTTCCTCGTCGGTAGCCTGCCTGTTTCCCCAACGCAGATTATCCTTAATGGTGCCGGAGAACAGAACATTTTTTTGCAGCACCATAGCTACTGCGTTGTGCAGCGTATTTAAGGTGTATTCCTGCACGTTGTGACCGCCCACGATTACCTGTCCTTCGGTAGCATCATACAGACGGGGAATTAATTGAACCAGCGTTGTTTTAGAAGCTCCGGTTCCCCCCAGTATGCCCACGGTCTGTCCTGACTGAATAGACAAATTGATATTTTGCAAAACCGGTTCGGCGTTATCCTGTAAGTTGTAACGGAAAGAAACATTTTTAAATTGAATAGAGCCGTCTTCTAATTGCAGATTTGTGTCTGCTGTATCATCAGTCAGATCCAAAGGCTCGTCAAATACCTCACAAATACGCAGCGCGGAAGCGCGGGACATGATTAACATAATAAAAATCATGGAAATCATCATCAATGACATTAAAATCTGTGAAACATAGCTAATGAAACTGAGCAGCTCACCGGTCTGCATGTCGCCTGCGATGATCAGATTGCCTCCAAACCAGGCAATGGCAATCATACAACTGTACATAACCAACTGCATGATGGGTGAAATCCAAATCAGTAATTTTTCTGCCCGCAGCTGACTGTCCCGCAGCTGGTCTGCCGCTTGGCGGAAGGTTTCCCGCTCATGGTCTTCCCGCACAAAGGCTTTTACTAAATGAATGGCGGTCAGGTTTTCCTGTACGCGGGCGTTCAATTTATCATATTTGTTAAGCATAGCCTGAAAGCGAGGATAAGCACGGGAGCTGATCAGATAGAGTGAAATGCCCAGCACAGGAATAGCAATCAGAAAAATCAGTGCCAGTTCTGCGTTGATGTAGACTGCCATTAAGGTGGCGCAAATCAGCATCATGGGCGCCCGCACTGCCGTACGAATCATCATCATAAATGCCATCTGTGTGTTGTTTACATCGGTTGTTAAACGGGTAATCAGAGATGCCGTTGTAAACTTATCAATATTGCGGAAGGAAAACTCCTGTATTTTATAAAAAAGCTTCTGGCGGATTCCTTTTGACAATCCGGCGCCGGCCACTGCGGCAAAACGACCGGCTAATACACCGGCTGTTAACGAGATAAAGGCCATACCGATCATCAGCAACCCCATTTTGGCAACATAGTGAATATCACCATTGCCAATGCCGTTATCAATAATTTTAGCCATAACCAAGGGCATAAGAATTTCCATGCAGACCTCGATGGAAATAATCATCGGCGCTAATATGGCATATTTCTTATAGGTTCCTAAGCAGGAGAGAATATGTTTGAGCATTGCATCAACGTCCTTTCGTTTATATTTATAGCATACAATGTTTAAGCTGTATTATTATAACGCTTTGCTCGGAACGATTTCAAGAGATTCAGCGGCCAATTTAACGGAGTTTTCATAAAGAGCTTGTTAAGAATTTGCAACAGCTTTACAATATGTCATATTAAAAGTAAAAATTATTGTTTTTTATAGAAAAGAATGATCTGAAAATATGTTATACTGCGTAAGAAAATATTTTTGTATCAAGAAAGGTTGGTGCAGTTATTTATGCTGAACGAAAAAAAAATTGTTTTGGTTACCGGTGCCTCTCGTGGTATTGGACAGGCCATTGCCAGGCGGTTTGCCAAAGAAGGCTATGCGGTGGTGATGCATTATCATACCGGCCGTTTACAGGCCGAGCAAACAGCGGCGGAACTACAGGCCCAGGGTGCTTGTGTTTTGCTGCAGCAGGCAGATATTCGGGACAGTCAGCAGGTGCAGTCCATGGTAGAAACGATCCAAAAACAATGGGGGAATGTAGATATTCTGGTCAATAATGCCGGAATCGGCCAGCAGAAATTATTTACCGATATTACCGATACGGAGTGGCGCAACATGTTTGCTGTTCATGTAGATGGTACATTTTACTGCAGCAGGGCTGTATTACCGGCCATGATTAGCCGGAAAGCAGGCTGTATTATTAATATTTCCTCTATGTCAGCGACGGTATCTTCTGTCAACAGAGGGGAATACTGCGTATCAAAAGCGGGAGTGTCTATGTTGACAAAGCTATATGCGGATCGCCTGGCAGGAGAACGAATTTATGTCTAT
>USPE01000149.1 GCA_900556545.1 uncultured Peptococcaceae bacterium
CTTTTTTAAAAGAATTTATTTTTTCATTTCGCTATTGACATTTATTAGCTGGACTTTTACAAAAAATAATCCACTTTTTTCTAGTACATACCATCTGTAAAAAATTTTATTCCGCGCTGCGCATTTCATCATAAAAACCAAACTGACGCCGATTTCATTTTTCTATCCCGCCAATTCCTGTTTATATTGGGTAAATCTTTGACGATTCATCTGATGCTTTTTCGGACAGATTATAGATGGGCAAGAAGATGGAAGGGTGAGTGTTGTCAGTGAGGTGACAATTTTGAACAAAATCTTCAAGACCACACTATGTACGCTGCTGATTGCAGGATTAGGCGGCAGCATTTTTTTTGCACAGCGGGATACCGTCGGAGAAGCAGCGGCGCTGTCATTTCCATACTCGCCGGCCTTGCTGGAGCAATTGGACACCAAGCTCAGCATGCGGCTATTTGAAATGATTCCCGACCATGAGGCCAACAGCCAGCAGTATCCAGAAAAAATGCTTTACCCCGGCGGGCAACCGGTGGGCATTTTATTGCGAACCGATGGTATTCTGGTGGTGGGACAATCACCGGTAACCGTTGATGGTGTGTCGGTAAACCCGGCTGAAGAAGCAGGCATTCAAGCCGGCGATGTGATAACCAGCGTAAACGGCGCCACCATAACCCACGACGACCAGCTGGCGTTATTGGTCAATCAATTAGGGAAACAAAACCAAAAAGTCACGCTGCAAATTCAGCGGGAAAACAAAAACATGAGCAAAGAAATCACGCCTGTTTATTGCCAGGACACCAAGAGCTACCGCATTGGCTTATTAATCCGTGATAATGCCGGCGGTGTAGGCACATTAACCTTCGTTGATGAAGCTACAATGGAATATGGCGCTCTGGGACATATGATTTCTAACAATGAGAACCAAAGCAAGATTAATATTTTAAAGGGGAAATTGGTTTCTGCCGATATTCAAGGCATTAAAAAAGGACTGCAAGGATACCCCGGTGAAAAAATAGGCCGTTTTGTCAGCAATACTTCTCTGGGCACCATAGAAAAAAATACTTCGGCCGGTATTTTTGGGGAAGCCGCAAACATGGATATTTTAGCAGGCAGCGCTTACAATCAGGCCATTCCGACTGCTGCGCCGAACGAAATTGTATTAGGGCCGGCGCAAATTTTAACAGCCATTGACGGCAACAAGGTAGAATCTTTTACAGTAGAAATTGAAAAAGTAATGCCCTCCCATCGTGACGGAAAAGGATTGGTGTTAAAAGTAACCGACCCTGTTCTGTTGGAAAAGACAGGCGGTATTGTGCAGGGCATGAGCGGTTCACCTATCATTCAAAATGGTAAAATCATCGGCGCAGTGACCCATGTGTTTATCAATGATCCCACAAAAGGATACGGCATTCTCATTCATGACATGCTGCAGCAAACCAGCATTTTAGAACAAACGCAGACAACCAAACAGGCCGCTGCTTAAAGAAAAGATATCCTGCCTATAGATTCTGCAATTTTTGATGGAAACATACAGACAACTTTGCTTTTTGCGGTGATGATCACTCCGTAATAAAAAAACCGATTCTCCCAAGTTTATTCTTAGAGAATCGGTTCATTTTTATGATTTTGCTATTCTATTCTGACAGTGCTTTATGCTGACCGGCAGTTTTACGCAGCGCTCTAGCATGCTGCAGCTGAAATGCCTCTTCGCCGCCCAGCATTCTTGCCAGTTCGGCAATTGCTTCTTCTTCCTCCAAAACAAGTACATTGGTCAATGTCTGCTCATCGGCGATTTGTTTCTGAATTTGAAAATGCCGATCGGCCAAAGCCGCAATCTGCGGTGAATGGGTCACACAGATCACCTGTCCGTGTGCGCTGACAGCTGCCAGCTTTTCAGCTACTTTTACTACAATATTGCCGCCAATCCCCGTATCAATTTCATCAAAAATCAATGTGCCAATTTGTTCATGCTGAGCCAAAACCGTTTTAAACGCCAGCATAATGCGGGACATTTCCCCACCGGAAGCAATCTCACTCAGTGCGCGCAATGGCTGCCCCGGGTTGGCAGACATGAAGAACTCTATCTGATCCAGTCCCTGTGCGCTGGCAGCTTTTTCTGTAAACTGCACAGAAAAACGAGTTGTACTCATCGCCAGCTGAGAAAGTTGGATAAGCAATCCTTCTGTCAGCTGCTGTGCCAGCTGCTGCCGTTTATCCCGCACCTGCAAAGCAACCTGTTCAAATTCCTGCCGCTTTTCCAAACAAAGCTGCTGCAAATCCTCAAGCTCTGTATCCCCATGCTCCAGCTGCAGCACTTCCTGCTGCAAACGCTCCCGCTCTGCAATCAATTCTTCGATAGAAAGATTGTATTTCCGCTTGGCTTTATCCAATGTATATTTTCGCTCATTTAAGCGGTCGCGCCGCTGGGCATCATAATCAATTTTACCGCTGTAGCCGGAAAGAGTCAGACCATAATCCTCAGCCAGATAAAGCATGTCCTGCAGATTTTTTGCCATTTCATCCAAGCTGGTATCGTACTGGCGCACTGTGTTCAAGCTGTCTACGGTAGCTGTCAGTAAGGCATATACAGAACGCCTGTCGCCATATAATGCCTGATAGGATTTTTCTGTTACAGTGGCTATTTTTTCGTAATTATCCAAAACAGATAATTCCCGCTCCAACTGCGCTTCTTCCCCTTCCTGCAGCTGCAATTCCTCTAATTCCTGCAATTTAAACCGCAAAAAATCCAAACGTTCATTGCGTTCCCGCAACGCACGCTGTAAATGATCTCTTTGCTGTTCGGCACGGGCCAAATCCTGATAAGCTTTGGCCATTTTTGCTTTTTCCTGCACAAATCCTTTATCACCAAGGCTGTCCAACAGCTCCAAATGATGCTCTTTATCGGAAATCGCCTGAAAATCATGCTGCCCATAAATATTAATCAGCAATTTTCCAACCTGACGGAAACTGGCTAATGTAACGGTACGATCGTTAATACGACAAATATTTTTTCCACTGGCTGTTAATTCCCGATACAGTATCAGCTGCTCATCAGCTTCTAATTCATATCCCAGTGTCTGCAGCAATCCTTTGACTTCGGACTGCCCATTATCCAGCAAAAATGTACCTTCCACCATCGCTTTGCTGCAGCCAAACCGAATATCCTTACTGTTGGCGCGAGCGCCCAGTAAAAGAGATACTGCATCAATAATAATTGATTTCCCTGCGCCGGTTTCCCCGGTTAAAACATTGAATCTGCTGTCAAATTCCAGTTCGATCCGATGAATCAGAGCAAAATCCTTTACCATTAACCGCATAAGCATGTTACTTCACCGCCGTTCAATCCAGATAGGACTCCAGTTTCTCAATAATATTTGGGATTTCCTCCATCTTACGAGCTACAACCAGAATGGTGTCGTCACCAGCAACAGAACCCAAAATTTCCGCCCATTGGGCATTATCCAGCGCAGAAGCAACTGCATTAGCGTTTCCCGGCGCTGTACGTATTACAAGGATATTTTCACTGGAAGCATAATTTAATACAAATTCTTTCAACATAAAACGCAGCCGTGTTTCTGACACAGTAATTTCTGTAGGCAGGGAATATCGATATTGATCATTGCCGGCAGTAATTTTTATCAGCGCCAGTTCTTTGATATCCCGGGAAACTGTGGCCTGTGTTACGTTAAATCCTTCTTTTTTTAACAGATCGGCTAATTCTTCCTGCGTTCCTACAATATTTTCCTTGATTAACTCCAATATCTTCCTATGCCGTTTTGTTTTCATTGCTATCACCATCCTGTTTTATTCCTGAACACCTTTTAATTTTTCCCGCAATACAGCAAAAAAATTCCGTTTTTTGAGTACAACCAGACAAGTATCATGCTGTGCCTTGCTGATTTGAATGTAATCTCCCTTTTGCAGTTCCACACCATTTTGTCCATCTACTGTCAGCATCGCCGGCGCATTGTTGGCATCCAGGCAAACCGTCAATGTATGCTCCGGCGAAAAAATCAATGGCCGGGCAATTAAACTATGGGGGCAAATGGGCGCAACAATACACAAATCAATAGCCGGATATACAATGGGGCCTCCGGCAGACAAAGAGTATCCGGTAGAACCGGTGGGCGTCGAAAAGATCAGACCATCACCATGATACCGTTCCACCAGCTGTTCCCCCATACGGAGATCCACTTTAATAATCCGTGATAAAGCCCCTTTTGTTACTACCAAATCATTTAGAGCACTCACATCGGCAATACATTGCTGCTCCCGATATACTTTGGCGGTCAGCATCATGCGGCGTTCAATCTCATACTCTCCTGCCAGAAGCTGCTGCAAACTTTCAGACAGCTGTTCTACTTCAATTTCTGTCAAAAAGCCCAAATACCCTTGATTAATACCCAGTATAGGGATTTCTTTTCCGTATACAGTACGGGCTGCACGAAGCATAGTGCCATCTCCGCCAATCACCAATACCAGCTGCACCTCCTGCTGAAAAGCTTCTTCTGTACAGGCAGGAATCTGCAGCACCTCAGCTTCCTGTCCAATGGCAAGTACACGTACATTCTGCTGTTCCAACAGCACAATCAGCTGTTTTCCAATTTGTATAATCTGTTCTTTATAACTGTTAATAATAAGTCCTACTGTTTTTATCGCTTTCATTGTCTTCTCCTAAAAAACAGGAAGTATGCTGTAGATCCCTAAACCCAGCAACAGAAAAAATAAACTGTAATACACCAGTCTATACCGTTTTTTATCTGGATAAGAAAAACGTATCTCCTGTAATGTATGGTGTTCCATGTCTAAAAGCAAAATACCATCTGGCTGATAAACCAGTTTATATTCCAGTAATTGCCGTCTTACATTGGGCAATCGTATTGACCCCTGCTGACCGCTTTTCACTTCTACAATATAGGTTTTCCATCCTCTGCGCACCAGAAAATCAGCACGCACCGTAATTTTTTCCGGCTGCCCATCCACATAAACAACAATGGTTTCCTGCAATTGGGCAGCCAAAATTCGATATCCCCGATGCCGCAAAAACCGAATGGCGTTTTTTTCTGCCTGCAATCCTCGCCGAAATCGTCTGTTGACCTTCCATTTACGGCAAAGCCCCCAAATGCAACGATATAAAACACCTCCGGCAACCATGCAGATTATCACTATCCAAATAGTTTGTACAGACTGTGTCATCAATCCAACCTGTCGTGGGCAGCAGCCACAATA
>USPE01000150.1 GCA_900556545.1 uncultured Peptococcaceae bacterium
TGCTCATCAGCTGCTTTCTTTGCCGTTCCACCTCTGCCAGAGCCGCATTGATCTCCCCATTTTTCAAATAGCCTTCCACCCCCAGCAGAAAATTCTTCTCATCATGAACAATCTTTTTCAACTGCTGATTCTTCTGTATAGATTCTTTGTAAAAGGCCTGCTGCGCCTCATTCTGCTGAAAAACCAACGCTGATTTCAGTTTTTCCTGCTGCAATCTCTCCATCTTTTGAAAAATGTAGAAAATGCCTATATCAAAAATGATCAGCAGACATTCTAATAGTATGAAATACATAAGACCATGATCCATATCGCGTTTAATTGTTAAATAATCAAAGCTATATGAAATCACCAAGGTAATCAAAAGGAGCGCCAAAAATAATGCACTCCATTGCGGCGTTTCTAATTTTTTAACATAAATACTTTTTGACAATTTCTTTTTCCAAAGAACCCAGAGCGTACCCCATACAATAACAATAAACAGATTGGACAAACAAAGACCAATCATATAACCTGTGCTTTCACCCGGAATCCTGTAAATATTGTAACTGAACATAGTTAAGAAAAAAGCAACGATGGTTTCTATCATAACTGATAAACTGGTAAAAAACACAACCAGTAATAACTTAAAAAGAAAACTTCCTCGCCAGATGGTACTCAACAGCATATAAACCAATATTGCTGCTATTGTTTTTTGATATGCCTCCGGTAAATAAACAGAACTGCAATAATATAGTGTAATGGCAACAACATAAATCACAGCACTAACATATTTGTTCACAACTCGTTCACCAGAGAAATTATAAAAATATACCGTGAGCAGAATTACATTCAACACAACAGCAAGAAAATCCAGTACATCCACCAAACTCATTTCAATAACACCTTTCCTATGTTCTTTCTCATAAAAATGACTATATCCAAACCAGAGCAAACAGCCTAATCAATCTTGCCTCTGCCGAACCGAATTTTTATCATGGCATTCTCATTTGTCCGCAAAAGTTCCAAACAGCACAACGATCCTGTCCGGTCATTGTTCCTATCATACAATATTATTTGGAATAAAATCAACTGTACAATAACATAATCAAAAAATGATTTCTTTTTCTCTGCAACTTAATAAAACATTTATTATTTTTGCTCTTGTTTGCCATTGATAACAAAGGGATTGCTTTCGCTGCATTTTATTGTTATGCTTATCTTATAGATATTCTCTCATACCCATAAGGAGGCGCAACCAATGAATCATCTCAACAGCATAAAAAAATGGTTATACCTGGCTGTATTTACCGCTGACCTACTATATCTGCTTGTGGTCTTTTTTATCGAAAACCTGCAAATACGTACACCGCTGGGATATTTCTTATTATGTATCAGCATTGTTTTGCCCCTCTTTACCCAATTTTTTGATGACAATGACTGACATTCTCTTGATTGCCGTCAACAAAATACACCGGAAAAAACACACCATACAATACAAAAGCGTACTCCCTACATGGAACCAATTCAAATGAGGAGTGCGCTTTTTTCATTCATCTCACTTTAAATCATTTATTCTAATCTTGTTGAATATTCTGTCAATCTGCGTTATACTACTATTAACAATTTGTAGAATATCTTATCACTAAGCAGATGTCATTGCCGCCAATGCACAATTTGAAAATAAAATCATACCGGAGCTGAACATATTTGGAACATCTTATTATTCAAGTCCCAGTGTTGTAAAAACGCACTCATACATTCTGATTCAATAAAAGGAGCTGACCTACTATGCACAAAAAATTAATCGCAACTACTATTTTATCCGCTTTTCTCTGCACCTTCTCCCCCACTCCGGCGGCACTAGCTGCGGATACAGTGCAGGTGACACTGCCCGACTTTACTGTTACGCTGAACGGACAATCCACCAACAATGATTACAGCAAGTATCCGTTGTTGGTGTACAAAGACATTACCTATTTTCCCATGACTTATTACGACTGCCGCCTGCTGGGTATCAAAACCGATTGGACAACGGATACCGGCTTACTCATTGACAAAAACGAGGATTACTTCTATGAATACATGCGGGAAGTGAACGATAGCAAAAACGCCCGCAAGCAGACCGCTAAAATTGCTGACGGAAAAATCACCGTCAATGGCAAAGTTATCGACAATAGCAAAGAAGAATATCCGTTGCTGGTGTTCCGTGATGTGACATACTTCCCGCTCACATGGCGCTTCGCCGTCAACGAATTAGGCTGGCAGTATCGATTTAACCAGCAGGAAGGTTTAGTTATCGACAATGATAAGGTGAAATTAGAGAATCCAAATGAATGGACTTACGTTAACGAAGGCTATGGTGGTGAGATGGGTAAATATCCTCCAATCACTGTCGATAGTTATCTACTCACCAACACGCAATCAATTTCAAAAAAAGAATACTTGGAAAACTATTTGCTTAGAACAGACATTAATTTTTACAACGTAACCAACAAAGACATTTATTTGAAAGACTTTACTCCGCTGAAATATTGTATTTACAAACCAATGCAAGACCGAGAAGAATTATTGTACTGGCAGTTGGCGCCGTCCTACAACGGTTTATTGAAGGATTCCTGCTACTGCACGTATGAGATGTACGTTAAGTTTTGGAAAACTGTACCATTGGGCAAATATACCGTAGTAGTGCAGGCCCCAACTTACACCAACTATCAGGATATATCCACCGAAAAATGGTATCAGGAAGAAACGCAATTTTATTACGGTAAATCGAAAACTACATTTGATTTGATAAAATAATTGAAGATATTCAAAGGAGCTGACCTGCTATGCACAAAAAATTCATCGCAACTACTATTTTATCCGCTTTTCTCTGCACCTTCTCCCCCGCTCCGGCGGCATTGGCTGCGGATACAGTGCAGGTAACGCTGCCCGGCTTTACTGTTACGCTGAACGGACAGGTGATTGACAACAGTTATCGCCAGTATCCATTACTGGTATATAAAGATATCACTTATTTTCCCATGACCTATTACGACTGCCGCTTTTTGGGCGTAGAAACAGACTGGACACGGGAGAATGGGCTGCGTATCAAAGCCTCTGATCTGGTGGGCGCATACCATAACCAAACCCAAAAACAAAAAAATAAACGTCAGGATTCTGCTCAGGTTGCCGCAGGCGCCATCACAGTCAACGGCAAAAGCATCAATAACAGCAAGGAAGAATATCCGTTGCTGTCATACAGGAATGTTACCTATTTTCCGCTAACCTGGCGCTTTGCCGTCAATGAGTTTAACTGGCAGTACAGCTTTGACAATCAAAAAGGATTGCAAATTAACGCCGACGACAGTCAAACCAGCAACGTTATTTTAAAAGATGCCAAACAATCTGCCAATGAATTTGATTCCTTTTCCTTTGCCATTGACACCAAATATCTCTATTATCAAGGGGAAAAAGGCACTGTTTATCGCCGTCCGTTAAACGCTCTGCGGGACGACAAACAACGCAAAACCGTTTACAACATCCCTTATGAAGCTTCCACCTATTTTGAAGGATACCGTACTGCCAATCTACAAGAGTCTATGGGGAAAATTTATCTTAGTTATCATTATGGCGGCGCTATCATGGGACATGATAGGTTGTACCGGATTGATGAAACTGCTGTTTCTGAAGAATTGAACTGGTATCAATACAGCCCTTACCATGATTTTGGAGATTTCCAGATACAGACAATGGGAGTTGGAGTAGCCGGACCCATGTGGGGACCTATGCGTTTAACAGAGGCGTCAGGCAGTAGAGAAATTGGCCAACAAGATTATTACTACAGCTTGGATCAAGAAAATACGCCGCCTTACGACAGCGCCAAAAATCTGCTTTATGTGGAGGCCTATCCCCGTGATGAAAACAGCGGGAATCTGGAACGAGGTTATCTATTTGCCATGGACTTGACTAGCGGCAAAATGACGCAGTTGCTTTCGGAGTCCATTACATCTTATAGCTATAACAATGGTACTATTTACTATACCACCTATCTGAATGAAGCAGATGCAGCGGCGCGGAACCGTGAACGCCACGCACTTTCTGTGTTAAACTTGAGCAACCATCAAACGCAGAAAATTGCCGACGCTGCTTCTTGGGACAACGCTTACAGCTATGTCAGCGCTGCCAATGGGGTGTATTATCGTCCGAATGGTGCCGATGGACTTTATTTCTGGAATAAACATACAGGTGTTTCGGAACCAATTAACAAAGGTGCCAGTGTCACCGCTCTGTATAGTCAAAACGGTTATGTGATTGCGCACTTTGCCGAGACACCTCAAAATCCCTATCGGCTTATGGTTTTCGCTCCATCCGGCAAAACGATGAAACAAGTCTGCGCTACTGCCGATGTCAGCGACAAAGCGGTCATCAATGAAAATGGTCTGCTGCTCTATCGGCTCAGCGGCACCAAGCAATTGGTTATGACACAACTGCCAACTTAACATGCCGCTTCAAAGGGGAGATAGATTACACATTCCTATTTTTCCCATTAAAACAAAAACAAGCATATCCCAGAGCATTCAAAACGCTTTCGCAAAAGCGGCTCTGTTGGATATGCTTGTTTTTGTTCTGCTTATTGAGGGACGTCGGTCCCCTGGCTGTCGATTCTATAACTGCTGTTTTCTTTTAACCACACCATATCATAAGCCGCCCAATCTCTGCCCTGCCACTGCAATGCTGCCGGATGACAGGCTTCATCCACAAAGCCGAGTTTCTGATAACACTTCCGCGCAGCAGTATTTTCGGCAAATACCCGCAAAGTGATGCGCTCCATCTGCAATAAATCGACGGCATAGCCAATGGCCTGCTGCAGCATTTGCGTGCCATATCCTTTGCCTCTGCTTTGGTTGGTGACCACAATAAAGCAAAAATGAATCCGCTTCTGTTGGTAATCCGCCTTTGTCATGCACAAAAAGCCCACCGGCTCGTTTAATTCATCTATGGCAGTGAGCAACATGGTGCGGGGCTGCTGCAACTGCTCCGCTGCAAAATTCTGAAACTGCTCCCTGGTCAGCGGCCACTGCATACGCCCGGCAGACCACAGAAACAGCTGTCTTTCATCCTCCAGCCAGGCAGCAATTCGCTCCGCATCACTGCTTTGATATGCGCGCAAACGCAACATTTGGCATCACACTCCAATCTTTCTGATTATTATAGAATTAGTGT
>USPE01000151.1 GCA_900556545.1 uncultured Peptococcaceae bacterium
TCGGGCTTTTTGTGCGGTTTGTTTTATTGCAGCGGTCTGATTGGCAGCGGTTTTGCCATCAGCCAGCAATCTCTGCCTTTGTTGTATTTATTTTACGGCTGTATCGGCGGGATTGGTTTGGGTATCGGCTATATCACTCCGGTAAAAACATTGGTAAACTGGTTTTATGACCGCCGCGGGCTGGCCACCGGGCTGGCCATTATGGGGTTTGGCTTTGCGGCTGCAGTGGCCGGCCCGGTAATCAGCTATCTGATTACTGTGGTTGGGCTGGTGAATACTTTCTATATTATTGGTATTGTATATTTCATTGTCATTGCGTTATCAGCATTTTTCATTCATCCGGTTCCGGAGGGATACTTGCCGGAACAACAGGGGGAACATAAGGATCGCCGCCAGCAGTTTACTGCCAATGAAGCAATGAAAACATGGAAGTTTTATGCCTTGTGGTTTTTATTATTTATCAATATTACCTGCGGCATTGCGCTGCTGTCGGTGGCATCTCCGATTTTGCAGGAAACAACCGGTATGACCGCTTTGGCGGCGGCCAGCATTGTAGGCGTTATGGGCTTGTTTAACGGCGGCGGCCGATTATTTTGGGCAACGCTGTCCGACTATTTTGGCCGCGATGTGGTATATACGTCGTTCTTTGTGTTGGAAATCATCGCCATGCTGGTTTTAGGCAATGTGGGCAATGTGATTTTGTTCCAGATTTTCTTATTTATCGTGATGAGCTGCTACGGCGGCGGATTCTCCTGCATTCCTGCTTATCTCAGCGATGTGTTCGGCACCAAGCATTTGAGCTCTATCCATGGCCGTATTTTAACCGCCTGGGCTATGGCCGGTATTGCCGGCCCCTGCATCATTTCCTGGGCCAAAGAAGCGCTTTCTACCTATCAAAGCACGTTGTTCATTTTTGCGTTGCTTTATGCAGCTGCCTTGGTGGTATCGGCATTTCTGTTGTTCAAACTGCGCAGCGACCGATAAAATAAAAATTTATGCTATAAATTTAGGTTGACTGTATTTTTTGCAGTTGTTATAATAAACTTACTTATTAGAATATAGTTTATTACGCAATGAAGGAGAAGCACTGTGTCTGCGCTTTCAGAGAGTTGCCGGTTGGTGCAAGGCAGCAGCAATGCATGGATGTTCCGCTCTGGAGCGGCGAATGATGAATTCGACGGGTTGGCCCGATACAGCCGACATAAAGATGGCCGCAAGCTTAATTTGGGTGGCACCGCGAGAATTTTAAGAGAAGCTCGCCCCATACGTATGGGGACGCTTCTCTATTTTTTTATAAAAATTCTCCCGCCCTCAATGTTTACCAATCCTGGCAGTGAAACATGCAAACGTGTTTCAATCAAAATTTTTGAGACTGTATCTGGTAATCTCTTTTGGTAATCTCTTTAAGGAGGAATGAGAAATTATGAAACGTGCCTATAATTTTAATGCCGGTCCTTCTGCTATGCCGGAATCTGTGCTGAAGGAAGCACAGGCTGAATTTTTAAACTATAAGGACACCGGCATGGGCATTATTGAAATGAGTCACCGCAGCAGCGAGTATGCTGCCATGCATCAGGAAACAAAAGATCTGCTGCGTGAATTAATGGAAATACCGGACAATTATGAAATTCTCTTTTTGCAGGGCGGCGGCAGCACCCAGTTTATGATGGTGGCAGCCAATTTTCTGACAAAAGGGCGGGCAGCTTATGTAAATACAGGGGTTTGGGCTAAAAAAGCCATGGCGGAAGCAAAATTTTTTGGTGAAGCATACGAAGCCGCTTCCAGTGCTGACCGCAATCACAGTTACATTCCGCAGCAGTTTGAAATAAAGCCGGGTACCGCCTATGTACATTTAACAGCCAACAACACCATTTATGGCACCGAGTATCCTACTTTTCCTAAGTTTGATGTGCCGGTAATCTGCGATATGTCCAGCGATATTTTATCCCGCAAAGTAAATGTGGCAGATTTTGATCTGATTTATGCCGGCGCGCAAAAAAATCTGGGGCCTGCCGGTGTGGTCATTGTTATTATCAAGAAAGAGTTTTTGGCAACTGCCAAAGCAGAACTGCCAACCATGTTAAAATACGCTACATTTGCAGAAAAAGATTCTTTGTATAATACACCGCCGGTTTTTTGCATCTATATGGTCAATAAAACACTGCACTGGATTAAAGAGCAGGGCGGCGTAGATGCGGTGGAAAAAAATAATGCAGTCAAAGCGCAGCTGATTTATGATGTGATTGACAACAGCAACGGTTTTTATATTGGCCATGCAGAAAAACCATTCCGTAGTAATATGAATATCACCTTTAATCTGGCAACGCCTGAGTTAGAAAAAGACTTTATTGCACAGGGAAAAGCTGCCGGTTTTATCGGCATCAATGGGCATCGCTCTGTGGGCGGCTGCCGTGCATCCACCTATAATGCAGTACCATTGGAGGCTTGCCAGGCACTGGCTGCTTTTATGCAGCAATATCAGCAGTCCCATCAATAAAAGCAGGACCTGCAAAGATGAATCCGGTTTGGCGTTATTGTGGCAATCCTTTTTAGGAGCCATGAGTATAAATTTGTAATGAAAGATAAAATTTAAAATATTTTGCTGGAGGTTTGTAATTATGAAAATTTTAGTAAGCGATGACGTAAGTGAAAAAGGCGTGGCTCTGCTGCGGGAACATTTTGACGTAGATGTAAAAACCAATATGCCGCCGGAAGAATTGCTGAAATGCATCGGCGAATATGATGGCTTGGTAACACGGAGCCAGACTCAAGTTACGCAGGAAGTAATTGATGCTGCTACCAATTTAAAAGTTATTGGCCGTGCCGGTGTTGGGGTTGATAACATCAACATTCCAGCTGCTACTGCCCGCGGTATTGTTGTGGTAAATGCACCGGAAGGAAACACCATTGCCGCTACTGAACATACCATCGGTATGATGCTGGCTATGACCCGTTATATCCCACAGGCGCACAATTCTATTCAGGAAGGGAAATGGGACCGCAAAAGCTTTACCGGTATTCAGGTATATGGCAAAACCTTGGGTATCATTGGTGTAGGCCGTATCGGCAGCCGTGTGGCAAAAAGAATGCAGGCTATGGAAATGACTGTAATCGGTTATGACCCATATATTACAGAAGAACGGGCGCAGCAAATTGGTATCGAATTGGTTGATTTTGATACATTGCTGGCAAAATCCGATTATATCACCATTCACACACCACTGACCAAAGAAACCGAAAATATGATCAATGCAGAAAGCATTGCTAAAATGAAAGACGGCGTTCGTCTGGTAAACTGTGCCCGCGGTGCATGCTTTGATATCAACGCTGTGGCAGATGGTTTAAAATCCGGCAAAGTGGCCGGCGCTGCCATCGACGTATATCCGGATGAACCATTGACTACCACCAACAATCCATTCTTGGGTATGTTCAATGTGGTACAGACATCTCACTTAGGTGCATCCACCATTGAAGCACAGGTAGGGGTAGCAGTTGACGTTGCCTATGGTGTTATTGATGCGTTAAACGGCAAACCGGTTATGAATGCTGTGAATATGGCGCCAATTCCAAAAAGTGTGGCCGCTGTTATCCAGCCATATTTCAGCCTGGCTGAACGAATGGGAACCATTGCCATTTATCTGGCTGACGGCCCTGTTCAGGAAGTGGAAATTGAATATACCGGTGAATTGTCCGAAACCGAAACACAGCATCTCACCACTGCATTCCTGAAAGGATTATTAAACCCAATTCTGCAAGACAGTGTTAACTATGTAAATGCACCTGGATTGGCAAAAAAACGGAACTTAAATGTAAAAGAAAGCAAATCGCATAAACCTGGTTACTATACCACTTCTATCACTGTTAAAATTACCACCAGCAACGGGAAACACATCATCGCTGGTACATTGTTTGATGGCAAGCAGCCAAAAATTGTACAGATCGATCAATATCGTATCGACTTTACTCCAGAAGGTTATTTGCTGCTGGTTCCTCATATTGACCAGCCAAATATGATTGGTCAGATGGCTACCATCCTGGGACGCGCAGGTATCAACATCAATGGCATGCAGGTAGGCAGCACCACCCAGTCCGGTACTAATATCATGGCAATCGCTGTAGGAGATGATATTACCAACGATATTATGCTGCAATTGTCTGGTATCGAAGGAATCTTAGATGTGAAACTGATTCATTGTGAAGCGTAATTTATTTTCGATAAAGGAATAAGGATTATGACAAGAATTATTTTAGTTCGTCATGGAGAAACCACCTGGAATGTAGAAGGCCGTTATCAGGGGCAAGAGGATACTCCGCTCAGTGAACGTGGTTTAAAGCAAGGGCATTTGTTGGCAGAAGGATTGCGCAATACACCAATTGATTTGTGCATTTCCAGTCCATTGCAGCGTTCTTACCAGACCTGTAAGTTCTGCGCTGATTTGCACAATTTATCGGTCGCTACCGATGAACGATTGTTGGAAATCAATCATGGCACATGGGAAGGGATTTTAGCAAAGGATATTGAGCTGCAATATCCTGAGAAATTCCATCAATGGCATACCACGCCCCATCTGGTGCAAATGCCGGGCGGCGGTGAAACATTAGAAGATGTGCGTAAACGGGTAAGAGATGCCTTTGATGATTATGTAGTACAATATCCAGATAAAACAATTCTGGTAGCAGCTCACGATGCCGTAAACAAAGCCATCATCTGCGACATCCTGGGATTGGGAATGGAACATTTCTGGCAGATTAAACAGGATAATACCTGTATCAATGTATTGGAATATCAAGAAGGCACATGGCGCATTGTTCTGTTGAACGCAACCAATCATATGGGATTCTTGTTCAGTGGTATCGAGCAAGCGGGTTTGTAAACTTAAGTATGGCTAAAATCAGATTCCTGATTTAGCAGTTTATCCAACAAATAAAAATATTTCAAAAACAATACCCTCCTCCAAATGAAAGGATACAATTTGGAGGAGGGTATTTTATAGTTTAAAAAAGCTAAGGGCAGCATCCTGACTCAAAAAACAGCTAATAAAAAGAGAAAAGGTATAGAAACAAATGAACTGTCTCTATACCCTCTAAGTATCCCGGCAATGACCTACTCTCCCACGAAAAGAATACGCAGTACCATCGGCGCT
>USPE01000152.1 GCA_900556545.1 uncultured Peptococcaceae bacterium
AAAGCCGCCATTGCTGCTTTGCGGGGAGAATAGAATTAAAATAGAATAATGGTATTTTATGTTGGAGTTGTTTTGGTACGCTCCAACATCTACTAAAGAACCAAAAATTGGGAGCTAAGAAATAACAAGAACTCGTGAAATATGACGATGCTGAAAGGCACGTATTTCTATGGGTTCTTGTTATTTCTTTTTATTTTGTGTTTATTTTTTTAGGCTTTTTTCACATTAAACAATTTGTTTGTAATGTTTCATTATGCGTATGGAAAATAGAAACTTTAACATAGAGCATATAAATATAATGGGAAAAGCCCCATGGGCTAGTTAGAAAAATCAAAAGTAGTGGGCTTTATCATGAGTTAATACTCATTTAGTAATATGTCAAGAAACTGTGTAGCAAGCGGACTATCCATAGTATCTTCGTGAATCAGATAGCCTAGATATCCATAAACATTGTCCCGCAAAGGCTTAGTGACAACTTGTGCATCTATTATATCCTCTGCAAAAATACCATCAGTGGAGATGGCAATCCCCATATCTGCTTCAATCAATTTTCCCATGAATTTAATGGAATCTGCAATAAGAGCATCTACAACACCAAACTGAGAAAGTAATCGATAAGGCATATAATCTTCTAGGCGATTTTGTAATTGATCCTGTAAAAAGATAATTGGATATTGCAAAATACTTTTTACAGAAAGAGTATTATAATTATTTAAACGAGAATTTTTACTAATATTCACACAGTATTCATATCGAGAAAGTGCTACAAAATGAAGCGGTGGTTTGATATGAAATAGCGGGACATCATTGATATACGGATTTCCAAATAAACCAATATCGTATTCCTTAGACATAATAGCGTTAATTACCTGTTCTGTACCCATGGAATGTATAGAAAGTTGTACATATGGGTTTTGCTTCAGAAAACGAATTTGTATTTCTGGTAGAATATAATCCTTAATACTACAGATTGCAGAAATCCGTAACATACCGGTACATTTTTTTTCAGCTTGTTCAAAAAAATATTGTTCTAAATCAGTGCTCAATGTCAAAATTTGATTTGCTACCGTTACAGCATGTTTTCCAGCTTCGGTAAAAGTAATTCCATGCACGCTGCGATTTAATAGCTGTATATTATATTCTTCTTCTAATTTTTGTAGTGCTTGACTAATGGCTTGTTGTGATACATGGAGTTGGTTGCTGGCTTTACGAATTGATTTTGTTTTTGACACAGTCTTTAAGTATAATAGTTGATGAAATTGCACGTTATCACATCCTGCATAGTGGTAATTACAATAATTTAAACACATAATAAGCTATTATTTGAATGATGTCAATTATTGGTTGTATCTTTTACAGAAGTATCAAAATAATAACTGCTTTTTATGGAATATATTATATGTTAAAGTAATTGCATAAAAGATTTCTGCAGAAATCAATTCAAGTTTCAATAGGAAATTGTAAAAGTCGAAGTAATAAAACGCCATTTTTAGGGCGATGCCAGCATTAATTGCATATTTATGCTAGAAATAATGGAGTAAATGTATAAATATACGTGCTAAAAATGGCTTTGTTAAGCAGTTTTTAGACTTATACAATTGCCTAACAAGTTACAATATAAGGAGGATGATTTATGATGAGAAAAGCTATTTCTGATAAAATCATTGTTGTCGGTATTGATGGTATGGATCCTTGTTTAACAAAAAAATATATGGCGCGTGGTGTAATGCCAAATGTAGAAAAATTAATGAAACGTGGTTCCTGCCGTGAAGATTTAGTTCTAATGGGTGCTCAACCAACCATTACACCACCTTGCTGGACAACGTTATCTACTGGTGCATATCCAGCTAGTCACGGAATTACTTGTTTTAAAAAACAGGGAAAAGATATTGGAGATTTAGTATATGGTATGGGTTCGGATTCCTGTAAAGCTGAACAAGTATGGGATTGTTTTGTAGAGGCAGGAAAAAAGACACTAGTTTGTCAGTGGCCGGGTGCTTCCTGGCCTCCGACTAAAGAGGACGAGAACCTAATCGTAATTGATGGAACTCAACCAACATTTATTAATATGTTACCAATTATCGACTCAGAGGAAATTGTGATTGCTGATATCAATACAGATGAAATTACTTTTAAACCAATGGCAGCTACCGATGGTAATGTTCCATGCGTGGTAAAAGATTTAGAGGAAGTGGAAGTAGGCGAAGCGTTTAAAGATGGAGGGCATTTAACACATACTATTTTGATTTTACAACCTGAAGATGGTGAACATACCTTGAGTGAAGCACCATATAATATTGCCTTTTCACCAATTAAAGATGCGACAGGTTGGAATGATGCGCCAGCTGATGCAAAAGAATTTGTAATGCTTTTAAATTATGGTTTCATTCGCCGAAACTGTTTAATTCTAAAGAATGCTGAAGGTATTTATGACCATGTAGCTATTTATAAAAATAAAAAAACAACAAAACCAATAATTACCTTGTATAAAGATCAGTATGTTCGTGATGTGTGGGATGAGGTAATTGATAATGATGTGGCAAAACCAGCTACACGTGATATGATTCTGCTGGATATTACAGAAGATGGTACACATATTGAGATGTATGCAACAGGTGCTAGCAAACCAGATTACCCGAATCATTTTTATCCTCAGAATTTATATTATGAGCTGTGCGAAAAAATTGGACCAATTCCAACAATGGGTAGTATTTCTGGGAAAAGTAAAAAGTACATTAGCAAATGCCATTTGGCTGCTTGGGAGCATGAGGCGGACTGGCAGGCAGCTACAATCCATTATCTGATTGAAACGAAAGGTGTAGAAGTGGTATTTTCTCATTACCATAATGTAGACCAGATGGGACATCAGATTATGAAATACTTAAAAGATCGCGAATATTCTCCAATGCCTGCAACAGATTACGATGAATTAATGCAAATGGTATATGAACAGGCAGATCGCTATATTGGAAAATTCATGGATTTACTAGATGATGGTTGGACAGTAGTTTTAGTAAGTGACCATGGTCAGGTTTGCCCAGAGCATGAGCCACATTTAATGGGTGATGGTACTGGTGTAAATATTCGTGTAATGGAAGAGATGGGTTTTACTGTTCTGAAAAAAGATGATGATGGCAACGACATGTATGAAATCGACTGGGAAAAAACAATTGCTGTGGCACCACGTGGCAACCATATCTATTTGAATTTAAAGGGTCGAGAAGAACATGGTATTGTAGATCCAACTGACCGCTACGAAGTAGAAGAACAGATTATGACTGCTATGTACGGCTATAAGGATAAAGGAACTGGAAAACGTATTTTTGCCCTTGCATTACGTAACAAAGATGCTATGTTATTAGGCTTGGGAGGGCCTGAAAGTGGTGATATTATCTACTTTATGGCTGAAGGATATAATATTGATCATGGTTGTTCATTATCTACTACAAAAGGTTGTGCCGAAACTAGTGTATCACCACTTTGTATATTGGCAGGTACTGGTATTAAAGAGAATTATATTACAGAGCGTATTATTCGTCAGGTGGATATTGCACCAACGCTTGCTTATCTTGGTGGTGTACGTATGCCAGCACAATGTGAAGGTTCGATTTTATATCAGATTTTAGAAAATGAATTTTAAGATTTTGTGGATAAAACTAAATATCCTATTTGATGTCCGATTGGTGAAAAATAATTTGTACTAGTCGGCATCTACAAATAGGATTAACATTCAGGGAGTGAATATTATGTCAAAAAAAGCAATTCAAATGAATAGTGTACAAGAAATTTTTGTATTTGTAATATCACTGACATTTATGTTTTTATTTCGATTTATTCCTCCGTTTGGAACAGTCACACCGTACGGGATGGCGCTGCTTGGGATTTTTATCGGTGTGATTTTTGGATGGTGTTTTGGCGGGAATAATTGGGGTTATTTGCTCTCGGCATTACAATGCAGGGTGGTGTGCTCGTTGCTTGTATGCAGGTGTTCAGCAGTTATGTATTTATTATTGTAATGTTGAGTCTTTTTACTATTGGAGCGTTGATGGATGCCAATATTGGTGAATATTTAGTTGTAAAGATTTTATCTGTTAAATTTATTCAGGGGCACCCATGGAGATTGGTACTACTTTTATTCTTAGGGACATATTTTCTCTCATTTGCAACTAATCCAATGGTAATTGGTATATTCCTTTTAAATGTATATGCTACAATGTTTAAGCAGGCTGGTTATAAACCTGGTGACAAAACTCCAACTATGATTATTTTGGCGACTGTCATTATTGCTTTATTGGAAACAATCAATCGGCCGTGGCAAACACCTCAGATTATTGCAATTCAGGCATTGCAAGGTGCGACAGGCATTGAAACACCATATGGTCCATATATGTTTGCAGTGATTATATTTAGTATAATTTTTATTGTTGCAATGGTCTTGTTAATGCGTATTATGAAATGTGATGTAGAAAAATTAACAAATATTGATTTATCGGATTTGCAGGAGCAATACAAAGACGGCTTAAGCACGCATCAGAAAGGTGTACTAATTGCAACTCTTGTGTTGGCAATTGGAAGTATAGTGTTAGTATTTTTTCCAACCAATCTAGGTATAATTTCAACATTTGTGACTAGTCAGGTAACTATTATTGGGTGGATGGTATTGATAGTAGCTATTATGTTATTTGTTAAGATAGATGGCAAGCTTTTGCTTTCTCCGCAAGTATTGGCAACAAATTTTCCTTGGCCATTACTGATGATGATTGGCGTAGGGGTTACATTAGGCTCTGCAGTTGTGGGAGAAGGTACTGGTGTATCAGAATGGATTGGTGGATTGTTAGGCCCTGCTTTAGTGAGTATGGGGGAAACCACATTTTATATTATTTTAGCGGCAGCAGGTGTGATTTTAACAAATTTGTTGAATAACAATGCTATGGCTATCATGCTGTCGTCTATCGTAGCAAGTCTATATTTGCAAGGTGTAGTAGCTGATCCAATTCTTGCGATTCTGATCGTAATTGTATCTACGACCTTTGGTTTTGTAACACCGGCATCTAGTTTTTACGGTGCTTTGATTCACGGGAATGAATTTGTAGAAGCAAAATCCATCTATAAATATGGAATTATAATGGCTT
>USPE01000153.1 GCA_900556545.1 uncultured Peptococcaceae bacterium
TACTTTGGCGTTGTCTTCCAGCGATTCTTTTTTGCCCATTTGCGAGCTGTTAGAATCTAAAAATGTAACATGGGCGCCTTCATCATGGGCGGCCACTTCAAAAGCACAGCGAGTTCTGGTAGATGTTTTTTCAAACAGCAGAACAATATTTTTGCCTTTCAAATTCTGTTCACAAATTCCCGCTCTTTTTTTAGACTTTAAATCATGGGACAAATCTAATAAATAGCGAATCTCACAGGGGGTTAAGTCCATCAATGTTAAAAAACTTTTTCCTTTTAAATTTACCGGCATGGTTTTCCTCCATTCTATCGTATCAACTGCATTACAAAACGAACGATATAAACACACTAGCGTACTAAATCTTCCCGAATCAACGGCATGCTCATGCAGCGTGGACCGCCACGGCCTCTGGATAATTCCGAGCTGGGCATTACATAGGTTTTAATGCCATGCTCCTGTAAAATTTCATTGGTCACATAGTTACGAGAATACACTATCACTTCCCCAGGAGCAATGGCCAACGTATTAGAACCATCGTTCCACTGCTCGCGGGCGGAGTCAATCACACTGTTGCTGCCGCATTTGATCAAATCCACTTTGTCCAGATGCAAATGTCGTTTTAAAATATCTTCCAGCGAGCTTGTTTCCTGCGCAATTTTAATTTTGTTATCTCTGTCCCGCTCAATGACAAACACATCCATATCACGGATAATATTAGGATGAATGGTAAATTTATCATAGTCCACCATGGTGAATACCGTATCCAAATGCATAAAGGTGCGTTGTTTTGGAATATTAATAGCCAATATCTTTTTAAAGTGACTTTCCTCAGTCAGTACCTTTTGCGCAAATTTTTCAATGGCATTTTCATGGGTACGCTGAGAAATCCCGATGGCAATGGTTTCCGGATTTAAAATTAAAATGTCGCCGCCTTCCAAAGAGAAGTTTTCATTTCTGTCATACCAAACCTGGGTGTCTTTATACAGCGGATGATATTCAAAAATAAATTTAGCAAATAGCGTTTCACGATGTCTGGTTTCTGTAGACATTTTGTGAATGGATACCCCATTGCCGATAGAAGCAAAGGGATCGCGGGTAAAATACAAATTGGGCATTGGGTCTAAAATAAACGGATAGTCATTGTTCAGATTGCGGAGAAAGTCGCCCAGACTCTTATCCTCAAACTGCTGAATTTCTGTTTTGCGGATGCCTGCCATCATTTGGGCAATCATCTTCTTTTTGTCCAGAGAAGAAAAATACTCTGTCAAAATTTCTCGTTCCCGGCTTGTTTTTATACCGGCATCATCAATCAGCTCTGCAATCAGCTGATCTCTTACATCCTGGTTAATAATCGATTCTTCCACCAGATCACTTAGATAAACCACTTCTACGTCATTCTGACGCAAAATATCGGCAAAACTGTCATGTTCCTCCTGAGCAATACGCAGATAAGGAATATCATCAAATAATAACCGATCCAGATATTCTGGCATCAGGTTTTCCAATTCCTTGCCCGGTTTGTGGAGCATTACTTTTTTCAACTTGCCGATTTCTGAATTTACATTAATTGCTGGTATCTGCAAGATAACACCTCATTTCAAAATTCAATCTTCAACTACCCCGTTAGCTTGCTCCGCCATTTGAAACGATATACTGTCAAATAAAGCCTGTTTAGGCAGAAGTAAACTTTTGCAAATTAATTGCAATAAAAAAAGTGGACACAATTTATCTTGTATCCACTCTCATTCATAAGCCAAGTAACCATTTGCGCTATTATATCTACTACTATACTGATATACTGACTATGATATTTATTTTTTTATTAATCGGTATGCACCCTGCGGCGCAGCACCACATCACCCATTTTTTCTGTTTTTTCAGATGCACTCTTATCTTCACTGGTATTGAGCGAGCGCAAATATTCTTCCATTTCATCACAAAACCACAAAGCATCACTTTCAAATTCGTCATATCCATCGGCGTGAATATCAGACCAATCATAGGCATTTAAAAAATATTGTTTAATCAACTGCACATACATCACAGCGGATGGATCCTTTTGCTTGGCAATCTGCTGAAAAAACTTTACCAGCTTAACAGCACCGGCATTAATACCCAAATCACGCACCGCCATAGAATCATAGCTCATTTTTGTCTGTTCTGTTTCCAGCGGCCGGAACTTAATATAATCTACCAGCCGAGATAATGTATCCAATGCTTCCCCTACAGAAACAATATTCTTTAAGCCCTGCATAAATTTAAAGGCCATCTCACACCACTCCTTTGTTGTGCAACTGCACATTTATCTATCATTAGCATTATTTTGTCGAAATAGTATCCATAAACGACAAATTTATTATTCAAATAAAAAATATCCCGTTTTTTTCTGGTACTCACGCTGTTTTATCTATAGTTACAGTTTTGTATATTAGCACTTGCCCATTCCTTAGTCAAGCAATTATAGCCACTTTTTTATAGTGTTACAGCACATTAATTAATTGCTATATCCAAACCATTTTTGGTACTCCCACAACCAGTTTCCCTTGTTTTTATACTAGGAGACAATCGACAAAGAATCAACCGCAGGATTCAAGTTATTTATTGAAAGCTAGGGTTGTTTATGCCTCAAATGCGCAACACAATACAACATAAACAAGAAAAAGCCTATGACTTCTTTTTTGCAAAGAAAAACCATAGACTTTTTCACCAATCATTGCAGCATGGTCAAACCCCAATTTTGGGACACAAATCAGTCAAACAGCACCGATCGCAATAAGGCGCTGTTCTAGCAGTGCAAACTGCTCTGCCATGCTCTACCAGCCGATGACAGAAATCATTGCTTTCCTCTGGCGGAATCAGCTTCCAAAGTGTCATTTCCACCTTTTTGGGCTCTTTCACGCCGTCCACCAACCCCATCCTGTTAACCAGACGAATGCAGTGGGTGTCGGTTACAATGGCAGGCTGACCAAACACGTCACCCATAATCAAATTGGCGCTTTTGCGTCCCACGCCGGGTAGTTTCAACAATGCCTGAAAATCGTTGGGGACATTGCCATTGTATTGGGCCTGCAATACTTTCATACAGGCGCTGATATCTCTTGCCTTACTGGGCCCCAATCCGCAAGGCCGCACAATCTGTTCAATCTCCTCCACCGAAGCGGCAGCCAGCGCCTCCTGAGTAGGAAACTTCCGGTACAAATCCTGCACCACCACATTGACTCTGGCATCGGTACACTGAGCTGCCAGACGCACACTCACCAGCAACTTCCAGGCCTGGTCGTACTCCAGCGTGCAATCCACATCGGGATAAGCTTCTTTTAGCCTTGCAACAATTTTTAATGCCAGCTCTTCTTTTTCCACAATTGTTTGCTCCCTTCATTCTCACTCTTATCTATCCCTTTTACAAAGGCTAGATCATGCATCAAACCGTACTGACACACCATCCAGCCTATTTTACATGAAAAACATTGCCATTGTACTACTGCAGGTCAGCTTTGTCCGAACCTTCCGACAAAATAGATGCCTTTTTCTTCCTCTGAAACAGAACCGCACAAATCAACGATGTAAAAGGCAGCGTCATCAAAATCCCCAAACTACCCACCAGAGCTTGCAAACATTCTACCACAATCACTTCACGATTAAACAAATCCAACATGGAGCTATTATAAGCCACCATCAACAGCACACTGGCCATAAACCCGCCAATATAAGCCAATATCAGCGTATTGGACATGGTTCCCATAATATCCCGGCTGATAGTCATCCCCGACTGCATCAACTCTTTGGCTGTGATATCCGGCACTTTTTCCTGCAGTTCAGCCAGTGCCGCAGCAATGGAAATGGAAACATCCATGATAGCTCCCACCGCACCGATAATAATGGACGCAAATATAATGGCCCGTAAATTGAGCGGATCTTCCGACCGCAGCCCATTTAAAATGACTGAATTTTCATCCAGCACACCGGTCAGCAGCATAGTTTTGTCCATTACCAAAGTCAACAATCCTGCCACCAACACACCGGCCAGACATCCCAAAATGGCGGCAATACTCTTACGGTTAACGCCATTGACAATAAACAGCGTCATAAAGGTCATATAAATACAAGTAGCGATGGACCACACATAAATATTTTCCCCCGCCAGCACTGCAGGAATAAATACATAAAATACCGACAGACAGGTTAATGTCAGCGATACAATGGTGTTAAAGCCCTGCCAGTGTCCAAATACCAGCAGCAGCACCAAAAAGATAACCAATAACACCAAAATCTGATCCGAACGCTGATAATCACTAAGCAGCCACTGATTTTCAGCCATACCGCCGGGAATGGTGTACAGCAGAACCTTATCGCCGGGCTCCACCGCCCGCAGATTAATAGCCGTAAAATAATCCAGAGTCTGCGCTGCCTCTACCACCTGGCCTTTTTCTTCTCCGCTGCGAATCTTAGCGGTAAACAAAATGGTTTCATTTTCTGCATATTCGGTTTCACTGATCTGATAGCTCTCACTGTAGCGATCTTTAATTTCCTGTACAGTAGCCGTTACCACCACAGACTGGTCATCCTCATTAAAAGGCTGATAATTGGTCATGGCAATTTCATGTCCCACAATGATGTAGAGAACCGATATCACCAAAACGACCAAATACACCAGATAAGGCTTGTAATCTTTTTTGTCCATTTGTTTCATCCTGCACACCTCGTTTTCTAATAACTAATTGTTTTAACCGTTTCTCTTTTCTACCAGGATATCTGATGAAACACCTGCTTATCTTTCCCTGATAAAAAAACAGTGTCTCAAAAAACAGACAAACGCTGTTTCTCAAGACACAGTATGTAACGTATTGGTTGACTAAGCCGTAAGCCGGGTTCTGTCGTTGAATGGTCATCTATCTCGAATCCCAGTTGCCTGGAATCTCCAGCGACCTACCCGAGAACGGAGCGGGCCACTCCATCTATTCTCCTATTAGGTCTTGCACCAGATGGGGTTTACCAAGCCGACAAGTCACCTTGCCGCTGGTGCGCTCTTACCGCACCGTTTCATCCTTACCTGCAAGCAGGCGGTTTGTTTTCTGTGGCACTTTCCTTAAGGTCACCCTCACTGGCCGTTAGCCAGCATCCTGCCCT
>USPE01000154.1 GCA_900556545.1 uncultured Peptococcaceae bacterium
GTCATCATCAAATGTGATATCGTCGTCCAGATCTTCTCTCAAATCTCTTTCAAACGTATAAACAACAGCATCACATTTTGGACAAAGAATTTCTACTGTATCAACGTCTTCATCGTCCAGCAGTTCGTTGTAGAAACAAACAACTTCCCCGCATTCCGGGCATTCTACTTCGATGATATCAGCGTCATCTTCATCATCATAGTCGCACCCGTCGCAATCGCAGTCGTCATCACAATCACACTGGCAGAAATCTTCATCGTCAATGCCCAGCACTTCTTCAACAAGCCCTAAATCATCATCAATGATTTCCAGAAGTTCTTCTGCATCTTCCAGATCAGTGTCGATGGATTCCACATATTCCTGCAGTTCATCCTGTTCTTCGTAAAGATCGCCCACTGCTTCTACCAGCTCGTCCAGAACATCAATGATTTCCGCAAATAGTTTTTTCTCTTTGCTATCTGCCAGTTCCATACCATCCAACAAGCCTTTCAGATAAGCCATTTTTCCATAGATATCCATGCGCGAAAAACTCCTTTCAAAAATAAACCTGTGTAATAATTTATTTGTTACGCTCTTTCAATGTAAGCGCCGGTTCTGGTGTCAACACGCAGAACATCATCCACATTTACAAAGAAAGGTACGTTCACAACAGCACCTGTTTCCAGAGTTGCAGGTTTGGTACCGCCAGAAGCTGTACTTCCTTTAATCCCTGGTTCTGTTTCAATTACTTTCAGTTCTACGGTGTTAGGCAGTTCCACTTCCATAACTTCACCTTTAAAACTGGTAATCAGACAATCCATATTTTCTTTCAGGAACTTTTCACTGCCGCCCAGCTGCGCTTCGCTCAGTGTAACCTGTTCATAGGTATTGTTGTCCATAAACACATAGTTTTCACCGTCAAAATATAAATACTGCATCTGCTGCCGTTCCATGATAGCATCCTGCAGTTTTTCACCTGGACGGAATGTGCGTTCAATAGAAGCACCTGTCTTCAGGTTTTTAATTTTTGTTCTTACAAATGCAGCACCTTTACCAGGTTTTACGTGCTGGAAATCCACAATTTTACATGGATCACCATCTAATTCAATTGTTAAACCTGTTTTAAAATCGCTTGTATCAATCATACAACGTCCTCCTATAAAATAATTAAGTCTTTTGGTGAATGGGTCAAATTCATACAGCCATCTTTCCTGACTACAACCAAATCTTCTATTCTTACACCGCCCCAATTGGGAAGATATAAACCAGGTTCTACAGTGATTACCATATTTTCCTGAATAATTTCCTCTATCTTTGGAGAGAATCTTGGTTCTTCATGAATCTCCAGTCCTACACAGTGACCGAGACCATGCCCAAAAAATGGACCATACCCCGCATCCTGAAACACATTTTGTGCCACTGCATGGATTTCTTGACCAGTTACGCCTGCCTTTATTGCCTGCAGTGCATCTTCCTGTGCTTTTCTTACTAGATTATAAACTGTTTCTTGCTTTTCGTCAACGCTTCCCAGTGCAATTGTTCTTGTCATATCGGAACAATATCCCTGATAAACGCAGCCAAAATCCATAGTAATAAAGTCACCCGCTTCTACTTTTTTCTGAGAAGCTACTCCGTGAGGCATAGAAGACCGCTTTCCTGATGCCACAATGGTATCAAAGCTAACGCCGGATGCACCGCTGCGGCGCATCTGAAATTCCAGCTCCATAGCAATTTCCAACTCGGTCATTCCCGGCTGAATTAAGTTCAATACATGAGCAAACGCTTCATCACCGATTGCTTCTGCTTTGGCGATCAAGGCAATTTCATCTTCATCTTTTATCCGACGAATTTCTTCCACAAAACCTTTCAGCGGTGTGATGGCTTTCCGCCGCACCTGATTGGCCAGCAATTCAAATTCATCTACTGTACAGCGGTCGCTTTCGATGCCTAGTGTGACCACTTCCAATTCTTCCATCAACATACGCAGTGTTACGGTCGGTGCAAATTGTTTAAACTGCACCAGTTTACAGCCAACGGCTTGTTGTCTCGCCTGCTCCATATAACGGAAATCCGTCATCAAATAAACGGTATGCTGGGTAACCAAAACCCAGCCAAACGTACCGGTAAATCCTGTTAAATATTGTCTGTTTTCCTTTGATGTCACTAAAAAACCATCTAAGTCCAACGCTTTCATTTTCTGTTGAAGTTTTTCGATTCGTTTCTGTTTCATTCTTTTTTATCTCCCATTTCTGCCGCATACTGCAACGCTAAAAGATAACTCATTGCTCCAAATCCGCAGATTTGTCCAACGCAAACCGGCGCCAACAGAGAATTATGACGAAATTCCTCTCTGGCATGAATATTGCTCAAATGAATTTCTATCGCAGGAATTTCCACCGCTTCAATGGCATCACGGATCGCCACACTGGTATGAGTATAAGCAGCAGCATTGATAATCAGATACTGATAGTTTCCTTTTGCTTTTTGAATTTCTTCCACCAACACGCCTTCGTGATTTGTTTGCAGAAAATCCAACTGACAGTGCAATGCCTCTGCCCGCTGCCGCATTTGTTTTTCTATATCAGCCAACGTTGTGGTTCCGTATATTTCTGGTTTTCTGGTTCCCAACAAATTCAGATTGGGACCATTCAGCACTAAAACACGCACATATCTTCACCTCGTAATTTATCATACCATAAAATTCCTGCTGCCGACAAGAGATAACCAAGAATTTATTCAGACTTTATATGCCGCTGACCGCAATTTGGCTAATCCGAACAGTGGGAGCGCCATGACTTCCATAAAAGGTAAGGTCGTTTCCAACACCATGGATTTTTTGCAGCAGCTGCTGTAAGTTTCCGGCAATGGTAACGCCCCGAACCGGACGGGAAAGTGCGCCATGTTCAATCAAAATGCCGGAAGCGCCGAAAGAAAAATCTCCAGAAACCGGATTGGCAGTATGAGCACCCAAAATCTCCGTTACATAAATGCCCTGCTCTACAGAACCAATTAATTGCTCCGGACTGTACCGGCCTGCTGCCAGATAATAATTAGTCGTCCCCACATGAGGTGTTCCCTTGTATGAACCGCGCACACCATTTCCTGTAGAAACAGTACCTGCCTTTTTCGCAGAAAGGCAATCGTACAGATATTGTTTTAACATGCCGTTTTCAACCAGTACAGTCCGCTGAGTAGCCGTCCCTTCTCCATCAAAAGAACCAGAGGCCAAATGCTGTTCCATACAGCCATCATCAATCAATGTAACTTCTGTGCCTGCTATCAGCTGCCCTACTTTGTCTGCCAAAAATGATTTATTCTTTCTGACTGCTTCACCGGAGAAGCAGGCGCTGATAATCCCAAAAATCTGCGCTGCAATCATCGGCTCCAGTACCAAATCCATCATACCGCTGTTAACCGGTGCAGCACCCAGCAATTGTACTGCCCGTTTTCCAGCCATGTTCCCTGCCTTTGTCGGTGACAACGCCGCCAGAGAAATGCCGGAATCCATTCCATAGCCGCTTTGTTGTTCGCCGTTTTTTTCTCCCAGCGCCAGGCAAAAAAGACCGCAATAAGTCCCTGCTTGATGCTGCAAAATGCCATTGCTGTTGGCCAGCCACATGGCAACCTCGCCTTCTTCATATCCAGACCGTTCGATGCGGCTTACCTGCTGATGCCATTTTTTTGCCGCTTCTGCGGTTTCCTGCGCCAGCTGCATTTTATCTTCTAAAGAATGCTGCTTTAATGCAGGATCATACAGATTCAATCGGGGATAGACCTGACCACCGGCCGAAAAATATAAATCCTCGTCTTCATCATGATAACGGCTGTTTTCCATAGCCTGCACTACCATTTTATCCAAGGCGCTGGCTCTAAAATCGGTGGAAAAAGAAAAACCCTGACGATGCCCTTTTATTACCCGCAGCCCGACACCGTGACTGTCCGACTGTTTGATTTCATCAATCCGTCCGTCTTTCAATTCCACTTCCAGCGAACGACTTTTCACCACAAATAATTCAGCCTGCTCTGCACCCATTTTTTTTGCTTTCTGCAATCCTGTCCCGGCAAACTTTTCAAAATCCAATCTCATTCCATTGGCTCCTTTCCTTTACAACTGAGCGATATCCATAACATGCACCCTGAAATATAACAGCGCAGAAACCGCCTCCACTACTTGCGCACAGTCCAACCATTCCATACCGGAAATTTGCCCGCTGATATAAACGGCCTCTGCTTTTAAAGGCGCTGACAGCTCCAAATTTCCATAAATATACACACAATCCAACTCTATTGGTTCTTGCACCAATACGGTAACCGGCTCCCCGTAAGAAGTGGTAATGGCTATCGGCTGCAAACTGCTGCGTTCCAACACATATTGTTGACCGCTGCTTAACACGCAGCCCGGTTCGTCCCAGGGCCTATCCTTTTCTATAATAGGCCATTGCTGTACCTCCGACCAGGGAAACGCGGCCAGCTGCAGCTGCCCTTCCAGCATAACTTTGCACTCCTCCACAGCACTTGCCACGGCCAACTGTAAAAAACCTGCGTTATCTTGTTTTACCGTGGCCTGTGCGCTGCCCAGTTGGGTTTCCAATACCACCGGTTCCAGACTTCCCGTTGTTTCCAACTGCTGCAAAGCCAAATTCCAACCGCTGCGTGCCAATAATTGACTTTGTTCTTCTCGAACTCGCCCATTACTGACTTCATACTGATCCGATGTATTTAACAACAACAAACTTCCCCACAGCATGGTCACCGACAACAAAAACAAAACCCATAACAGAACATAGCCTTTTTGCTCTGTGAGTTTTTTCATTGGCTGCTCCCTGTACCGCCAACAGTCAGTCCATGAATTTTCAAAGTAGGCTGCGCATCGGCAACAGGAGCGCTTTGTCCGTTTTTGCCGCAGGTTCCTATGGCATATCCCAAATCATTGCCAACCATCTCTACATTGCGCAGACTTTCCGGTCCGTTCCCGGCTAATGTAGCCCCCCGGACAGCTTTGGTAATTTGTCCGTGCTCAATCAGATAGCCTTCGGCAACATCAAATACATAATCTCCGTTTAAACTGTTTACCTGACCGCCACCCATTCGTTTTACATAAAGACCGTA
>USPE01000155.1 GCA_900556545.1 uncultured Peptococcaceae bacterium
AGCGGATAAAATCCCACACAATTAAAAAATAACCGGAATAGCCCATCTGCTTAATTACCGAAAGCTCATATTCCAGCCGCTGCATCACAGCTTCGGTAACGGGCTGATAACGGGTCGCAATTTCTTTGCGGCACAATTCTTCAAAATAACTGTCCAGCGTATATCCTTCCGGCACATCAAAAATCGGCATATGATTCTCGCCAAAAACAAAATCAAAATTACACTGCTCAGCAATTTTCAAAGTATTGGTCAGTGCTTCGGGATAATCACCCAAAACCTGCTGCATTTCATCATAACTTTTCAGATAAAAATTGTTGCTGTCAAAACGCATCCGATTGACATCATCCAAAGTTTTCCCCATCTGGATGCACATCATCACATCCTGCGTTTTGGCATCTTCTGCATAGACATAATGGTTATCGTTGGTGGCCACCAGCGGAATCCCCAATTCCCTGCCAAGCAAATCCAGATGATAATTGATCTGCATCTGCTCGTGAATCCCATGATTTTGCACTTCAAAATAATAGTTTTCCGCCCCAAAGGTATCCCGATACCACAAAGCCGCTTCTCTTGCTCCGTCCAAATCCTCCTGCAAGATTTTCTGCGCCACCTCACCGGCCATACAACCGGACAACGCAATTAACCCGTCATGATATTGGGCCAAAAGTTCCCTGTCCACTCTTGGTTTGTAATAAAAACCTTCCAGAGAAGCCAGCGACTCCAATCGAGATAAATTGCGGTAGCCAACTTCATTTTTTACCAACAAAATCAAGTGATAGGCACTGTCATCCAAACCCGCCTGCCGGTCAAACCGAGTTCGCGGCGCCACGTATACTTCACAGCCGATAATGGGTTTTATCCCTTCTTTTTTGCAGGCTTTATAAAAATCCACCACACCATACATCACGCCATGGTCAGTAATGGCCAGCGCCGGCATATTCAATTCTTTGGCTCGTTTTAACAATTCCTGAATTTTACTGGCACCATCCAAAAGACTGTAGGCGGTGTGGTTATGTAAATGAACAAAAGGATTCACAATCCCACTCCTTTCTTGCGTTTTTACGACAGAGAAAACAGCAGATTACCAAAAATCTGCTGCACTGCTTATTTTTTTAATACTTTCAGAATCATATGGGCTTTATATTTTATCTGCTCTGCAGTCCTTATGATCACTTCCGCTTTGCAATATTTCTTGTCAGACTGCAGCAGCTCTACGGTTACCGTAATTTCTTCCTCCTGCTGCACAGGCTGCAAGCAAATCAGATGCATATCATCAACCACTGTTTGCAGACGGTACAGCTTGCGGGCTGCAATGGTGGCTGCGTTGCTGATAATCATGCTTAACGCCCCGGCGCTGGCAATATTAACTTCATTCATCATAAACTGGGTAATGTTGCCCACTATAGAAATTTTGTTTTCTTCCGTTGCATCGCCCAGCTTAAATCCGCTTAGAGTCAGATTATCCACTGTCTCTCCAAATTGAGGCTGCTTTTGGGTTTGCTGCAAAGCCTGAATGATATCCTGCCGATTCACAACGCCGACCAATCGATTATCATCCTCTACTACCGGAATCATGTCGCAATCTTCCCACACCAGCAGCCGCGAAATATGACTGACCAGACTATCCGGTTTGGCGGTCAGCATCTCCGTATCCATCACTTCACTGATGGGCATATTGCTGCTCATACCGGTGATAGACAACGGCGTCACAACCCCCAGCAGCTTATTTTCGCCATTGATAACCGGAAAATTACTGTGCCCTGATTTCAAAGTCAGCTCATGCCAGTCCAAAATTGTATCATGAGTAAAAAGTGTTGCCACATCCTGCTTCATAATATCGCCAATGCGAACCAGATCTTGCTGCACCAACCGCTCATAGATAGCCTTATTAATCATGGAAATGGTCTCAAAGGCATCATACGGCGACACCATAACCGGTGTGCCTGTTTCTTCTGCCTGACGCAGCAGATCAGAGGACGGTACAGCGCCGCCCACAATCAGCAGCGCAGCACCTTTTTTAATGGCAAAGCTTTGCAGCGCAGCTACATTGCTTACGATTACTAATGTGTTTGTATTAATATTCTTTTTCCCTAGCTCTTCTGTACTAAAACACGCCGCAAAGGATTTTGGAATCCGTCCGCTGTAATTTTGCCCCGTTAAAAAGGTGCCTTCCACAATCAAATTAATTTCATGCAGCGTCATATCCTCCAGCTGTTTCTTCACCGGCTTTTCAATTCGTATGGTAGCCACTTTGGGAATAGAGCTGACCAAACCCACATTTTCAGCTTGTTTGATGGCTCGATAAGCAGTCCCTTCACTGACTTCCAAATCTTTTGCAATCTGTCGCACCGAAACTTTGGTGCCAACAGGTAAGGCTTCAATGTATTTCAAAATCTGTTCATGTTTTGTCGACGTCATTTTCTTCACCTCACCTGCTATTATACTATAACACGTTTCATATCTCAACATAAAACCTTCATTGTTTTATAACAGTTTTATATCAATCAACTCCACTGATGCTTTCGCATATAACCATGTACCATACCGCCCAATCTGCCGCTTTCTGCCGATGTCAGCTCGCCCCATCCGGCCCGCATAATTTTTTCACCATACCCCAATTGCTGAGCCAACTCCAATTTCAAAATATCTTTTGTATAGTATGTTTTTGTTCTTCCCATTACCAAAGTCATTCCTTTCCAATTTAGAATATCCATCCTCTTTAGTATGTCCATCCCATAACCAAAACCATACTATTTATCCACTTTTGCAATTAAAGCCGCTGCTCCAATTGCTCCAGCCGTATCCTTAATGCAGTAATCTCTTCCAAAATCTGCTGCTCATGTCCGCCATTCCGATAACCGGCGGTGTAATCGCCGATTGGCGTTGTACTATAAATATTTTTATTGCAGCGGCTGTAATAATGCCCCGGACCATTTTGCCAAAATTGCTGCTGCGCATTAAACACCAAAATAATCTGACCGATCAATTGCAACCAGTTGCCAATCAGATTCTGCACATTGAAAGGCATATGGTATGATGAAATATTACCTAACAGCTCTGCCAGCAGCAGTACTCCCTCTGGATGGGCATCCTGCAATGTTTCCTCTAAATTTTCATCCATGGTCCCCACTCCTCTGCATTTTATGTTCTCTTACAGCATATACAAAAAGCTACCCTCTGGTGTCAGAGAGTAGCTTTTCAACCACATTTTTTATGATTCATTATTCACAGCTCATTTTGATTCTGTTTGACCAGCTTCCAAAACCGTTTATGTTTTTGCAGCGCTTCCAATTCCGGATCCTGCATGGCATAATTACGGTTTTCATCATCCAGCTGAATTGCCTTCTCCAATGCCAGCAAACCGCGCATAGCTTCTCCCATCAGTGCATAAGTGCAGGCAGCATTATACCACAAGTCTGCATTATTTTCTGTCATACCCAATGCTTTTTCATGGCAGAACACTGCATCCGAATAATCTCCCTGTTCAGCCAGTTCAATACCAAGATTGGAATACAGATAATAATTATCCGGTTCCTGCAGCAATGCCAGAAAATAAATGTGTATCGCCTGATCTGCCATATCCATGGCAGATAATTCTACTGCAATAGAAATCATCTCCTGCACACTATCTGCCAGCTGTAATGCCTTGCAAAAACAATCGGCAGCCTCTGCAGTCCGTTCCAAACCGGCCAGCACCTGTCCCAGACAATATAACGCATCAATATAATTGGGACGAAGCGCCAGGCAATGCTTATAATACCGTTCCGCGCCTTCTTCGCTGCCCATCTCCCGCATGGTGTTGGCCAGCTCATAATACAGATCACTGCTGTCCGGCTTTAACAGCAACCCTTGTACAAAAGCATCTGCCGCTTTGCCATACTGCTGCATCTGCCGATACCAAAGCCCCATCACAAAACAGATCTCTACATTTAACTGCTGTGTATCTTTCATTTTCTCATAAAATTTATCCGCCTGATAAAAATCATTGCTCTGCACCAAAGATTCCCAATGCAGATACGCCAACGTTTTTTCCTCTGCCACAATCGCATCAACCTTTTTTCACAATTTGACCGATTGTTGTACACTGCAGACCATCGGTATCATAAATCCATACCGCCGCAGCATCATCAGCCATACTGTTGATTTTATCAAAAGCCGGCTCATATTGCAATTGTTTTAATGCCCAAACAGCCGTCCCGCGCAATTCACCATCTTTATGCTCCAAAAACCGTTCGATCCGTTTCATATACGGCTCTATATCTGATACATATTCCTTCCCCAAATGGCCCACAGACCACAGCACACCCAAATGGCACATAGGACTGTCCAATCCATTGGTAATCATAATTTTTACAAATTCACGATACTGCTGCGGACAGGCTTTGATCACCGCCGTCATCATCTCCGGCGCAGCCCAGGGCACATTGCCGCTTTCATCGGCCATGGCCCAAACCGCCCGCCGGATAACATTGCGATAGATTTCATCATTTTGGGCTGCATAGGCCTGCGCCAGCGCTTCCAGCGCAGAAACCGCATGCCAACGCTGCACATTGCGATAATCGCCCCAGATATTCATTTGTACATAACGCAGTGCCCGAGCGTTATTTTCCTTCCCCAAAGCCACAATGGCCTCATAATTTTGTTCTGCAATATAGTTTGTAATCATTTTTTTATAGTCAACACCCATCGGAATCACCTCTCAAAATTACTGTTGCTATAAACATACCCTTTCTGTCTCAAGAAAAAACCGGAAACGATAAAAAATTTGGTTTTGCATAAGAAAATTGCGCAAGGTAGAATCTGTTTTCTATGGGTGTATCACCATCAGGCAATATCTGCTGCAACGTCCACACGCTACTCTGGACAGTAACTGCGCGTATTTTTGTCGCTTTGGACTCTGTCCAGCCACATACCAATCTCTGGCTACTGGATCTTCCACCTGAATTAAAATGCGATAATGGGACCAAGAAAGCACAGGTTCAGATTTTCCACACGCTATATGGAAAATATTCAGGAATTTTGTGTTTACGACACCATCCTCAAATACAAAAAGACGGTCA
>USPE01000156.1 GCA_900556545.1 uncultured Peptococcaceae bacterium
TCACAATTTCATCCATCTTTTTACGGATGGCTCTCGGCCCCATACTTTCCCCTTTTGAGAAATCTTTATTTAACATTTTTGTAAAATGATCTACAAGATACTGGGAAGCGCCAGGTTCTTTTTCATAGGGCATGGTTTGATTATGCAAGCACATCAGTAAATCGCCATAAATAACCGCATTAGCCATTTTATAAATCATATTTTTAGTAATGACAAAACCCGGATTATCTTCTAAACCACTAAAATTAATAGAAACAACAGGCACATACTCCAGTCCTGCTTTCTGTAAAGCTTTACGCAGCAAGCTGACATAGTTGGACGCACGGCAGCCACCCCCTGTCTGCGACAACATCACAGCTACCTTATGTTTATCATATTTTCCGCTCTGTAAAGCATCCATCAACTGCCCAATGGTCAGCTGCGCCGGATAACAAATATCATTGTGGCAATATTTCAGCCCCATTTGAATAATATTGCTGTTTTGCGTTTCCAGTACCTCCATATGGTATCCTTCGTACTGAAAAATAGCTCGCAGCATAGAAAAATGGATAGGCAACATCATGGGCACTAAAATGGTATATTCTTCTTTCATTTCCTTGGTAAATATCAATCGTCCGTTTTTATCATATTCCAATTTGGCCATGTATCCGTCACCCCTTTGCTCTTGTCTTCTGGTTGATGGCAGCAAACAAGCTGCGCAGCCGAATTTTTACTGCTCCCAGATTGTTAATTTCATCTATTTTGATTTGTGTATATAATTTTCCGTTCTCTTCCAAGATATCCCGCACTTCATCAGTAGTAATGGCATCCAGGCCGCAGCCAAAGGATACCATTTGCACCAGGTACATATCCTCCTGCTGACTGATATAATGGGCAGCATTGTACAAACGGGCATGGTAGGTCCACTGATTCAGCCCCTTGGTATAAAAACGGCCGGAAGCCAATGGCAAACAATCCTCAGAAATAACTACTGCTCCATAGCTGGTAATCAGCTGATCGATCCCATGGTTAATTTCCGGGTCGACATGATATGGCCGTCCGGCCAGCACAATAATGGGCAGATGATGCTGCCGGGCATATTGAATGGCCTCTTTGCCGTACCGTTTTAAATCTTTCAGATAAGCTTCCTGCTGCTGGTAGCCAAGAGCGGCAGCCTCTTTGGCTTCTTTCCGGGTTATGTGGTCCTGCTGAAAGGCTTCTGCAAGCTTAGCCACAAAATGCTTCTCATTATGCGGCCCCAGATAATTTTTCATAAAACGGACTTCCTGCAGCGCTGTCATATTGGCTGACAGCGCTTCGGGATAATAGGCCACCACCGGACAATTATAATGATTGCCGCTGATTTTTTCATCAAAATTATATGGCATACAAGGATAAAAGATTTTGTTGATGCCTTGTTTCTGAATCAAATGCATCACACTGCCGTGCATCATTTTGGCAGGATAGCAGACGGTGTCAGACGGAATGGTGGCCTGTCCTTCTAAGAATAACTCTCTACTGCCAAAAGGCGCGCGTACAACTTCATATCCCAGTTTAGTCAAAATCGGATGCCAAAAATGATAGTTTTCATACAGATTCAGCCCCATCGGAAGGCCGATCCGTCCCCGTTTGCCCTTTTCGCTTTTACGTTTTAAAATTTGATCTCGTTTATAGCGATAGGCATTGTACGTTATATTGACAAAATTTTTATCCTGACTTTTTATCGGTCGTTCACAACGATTGCCGGCAATCAATTCCCGATTATTGTTAAACTGATTCACCGTCAGTTTGCAGTGATTGCCGCACAACTGGCAAACTCGTTCTGTGGTTTCATGGTAAAAGTGCTCCAACCCTACTGCATCTAATATCTGAGACTGTTCCAAGCCCATCTCCTTGGCATACAAGGCCGCACCATAAGCACCCATCAAACCGGCCAGGTTAGGCCGAATGACTTCCACACCAACTTCCTGCTCAAAGGCACGCAAAATGGCATCATTCAAAAAAGTACCGCCCTGCACAATAATATGCTTGCCTAAACTTTCTGCCGTGGTTGCACGAATTACTTTGTACAAAGCATTTTTTACAACACTGATAGAAAGCCCTGCAGAAATATCTTCAATTTCTGCTCCTTCTTTTTGCGCCTGTTTCACAGAAGAATTCATAAAAACGGTACAGCGGGAGCCCAAATCTACCGGATGCTTGGCAAACAATCCTAGTGCTGCAAAATCCTTGACTGAATATCCCAATGCGGTGGCAAAGGTGGAGATAAAGGAACCGCAACCGGAGGAACATGCTTCATTCAAAAAGATGGTATCGATCACATGATTCCGAATTTTAAAGCATTTCATGTCCTGACCGCCGATGTCAATAATAAAATCCACTTCCGGCATCATTTTTTGCGCAGCTGTTAAATGGGCCACTGTTTCCACCAGACCATCATCCAGTGAAAAAGCATTCTTCACCAATTCTTCCCCATATCCGGTAGCTGTACTGCCAATGACATGTAATTGGGGATTTTTTTGATAAATTTCCTGCAAGGTTTCCCGCACCAATTCAACCGGTTTTCCATTACTCAGCATATATTTAGAAAATAAAATTTCATCCTGTTCGCCAACTACAACCAGCTTAACTGTTGTAGAACCTGCATCAATGCCAATGGTTACCTTTCCAGAGTAACCTTCCAGTTTTCCTTCTGGAATAACAGCCTGCTCATGCCGCTGCCGAAACTGCTCATATTCCTCCTGACTGGAAAACAGAGCCGGTAACTCACTATCATATTGTTTGAGTTCGCCTGCAATCTGCATCTGCTGTGCTAATGCTGCAAAATCGGTGGGCTGTTCACTGGCAGCATATAAAGCCGCACCATAGGCAACATAATATTGGGCATTTTCTGGAAAAATACCCGTATTTTGATCCAGCTGCAGCACTTCCACAAAACTTTTTTGCAATCCTTTTAAAAAGGTTAAGGGACCGCCTAAAAACATCATTTTTCCTTTTAATTCACGGCCCTGTGCCAAACCGCCGATGGTCTGGTTTACAACCGCATGAAAAATACTGGCAGCCACATCTTCTTTACTGGCACCTTGATTCAACAACGGCTGGACATCGGTCTTAGCAAATACACCGCAACGAGACGCAATAGGGTAAATCCGCTCAGCCTGCAAAGCCAGTTTATCCATTTCCTCCACAGAAACATCCAGCAAAACAGCCATCTGATCAATAAAAGCACCCGTACCGCCGGCGCAGGTTCCATTCATACGCACCTCTACGCCGTTTGTTAAAAATAAAATCTTGGCATCTTCACCGCCAAGCTCAATTACCACATCTACCGTCTCCGGATATTGTTCTACTGCAATCTGGGTGGCCACAACTTCCTGCACAAATGGAATTTTGAAATATTCTGCCAGCCCTAAAGAAGCCGAACCTGTTAAGGCCAAACTAGCCGTTTCGCCCTGCAGAATATCGTTTTGAATCATCTGCACAAGTTCCGTCACCTTCTCCTTTATCATCGCCCGATGGCGACGATATGATTTGTACACAATATTATGTGTTTCATCCAATACAACACACTTGATTGTAGTGGAGCCCACATCAATTCCTACTTTATACATATTTCCACCTCTATTATGGATTCCAGAATATTCTTATGTTCATACTTTTAATATTATACCTAAAGCATTTTCAAAACTCAACTGACAAATTGTTCATTTTGTCACAAAAAAGGAGATACTGTTTCTTCCCTGCTTCTATTGTTTTTTAAACAAAAAATTTATTTATGCCTGTTTACGACTTATGGTAAAAATCGCCAGCTGGTAAAAAGATGGAGATGAACCATATTACACACTCTTCTTTCTTGCAGTATGTATTTTTAACCTTCGCTAAGAGTTTGTTAAGATATTTTCAAAAAATCTATCAATAACTATATTTTATTCGTTTTATGCAATTATGCAAAAATCTGCATCTATTTTGACAAACTAAAAAGGCCGGTAACGATCTACCGGCCCTTTTGTACGTTCTCTGCTATATTCACCGCTTATACAAAATAGCGGCAACCATATTAACTATTCAATTGTTGCAATCAATTCGCCAGCAACTACCTGCTGACCTTCTGTTACGTTAATTTTGCCAATTTTACCGGTTGCAGTAGCCAGTACATTGGTTTCCATTTTCATAGCTTCCAGTACAGCGATTGGTTCGTTTTCTTTCACTTCATCGCCAGCTTTTACTAACAATTTCATCAGAGTACCTGGAATGTTAGCGCCAACTTCGTTAGGGTTGTTTTCGTCAGCCATAACAGTGGAAGAGACAGTTGCTACAGATTTGGCAGCTTTATCCAGAATTTTTACAGTTCTTCTGTTGCCGTTTACTTCAAAAATCAGTTCGCGGAACCCTTCCATGTCCGGTTTACGGATTTCAACCAGTTTGGTTACCAGGATTTTGCCTTCGCTCAGAGCGATCTCACAGGTTTCACCTTCGGTGATGCCGTGGAAGAATACATCACTGCCCATATGAACGAATTCACCATTATCCAGTTTTGCTTCCAGATAATCTTCATATACTTTTGGATACATGCAGTAGCTCATTACCTGTTTCATATCCGCATCAATACCAAACTGTTCATCCAGATGTTTTTTAATTGCATCAAAGTCATCTGGCGACAGCAGTTCGCCAGGACGGCAGGTAATGGCTGGTTTACCTTTCAGTACCAGCTGCTGCAGCGCTTCTGGGAAACCGCCTTCCGGCTGGCCCATCATACCTTCAAAGTAAGATACTACAGAGTCTGGGAAGTCCATACCTTTTGCTTTCTCATAAATATTTTCTGGTGTCAGTTCATTCTGAATCATGAAGATGGTCAAGTCACCAACTACTTTGGAAGACGGAGTAACTTTAACAATGTCACCCAACATATCATTTACGGTTTTGTACATTGCTTTTACATCTTCAAATTGTTGTCCCAAACCAAAGCTTTCCACTTGTGGTTTCAGGTTGGAATATTGACCGCCAGGAATTTCGTATTTATAAATCTCAGTTGTACCCGCTTTCAAACCGGACTCAAATTGACCGTAA
>USPE01000157.1 GCA_900556545.1 uncultured Peptococcaceae bacterium
CTACAAGCCGGTAAATGTACTCTCCCTCCCGTCCGGAGTCGGTGCACACATAAATTGTGTCAACGTCTTCTCTGTTTAAAAGAGAACTGACAATCTGAAACTGCTTCGCCACTGACGGGATCACTTCATATTTAAACTCCGAAGGAATAAACGGAAGTGTCTGAAGACTCCATTTTTTCAAGGCAGGATCATACTCCTCCGGATAACTCATAGTCACCAGATGTCCTACACACCAGGTCACAATGGAATCCTCTGATTCCAGATACCCGTCCTGCCTTCTGGTGTTCAGCTTCAATGCCTTCGCAAACTCCTGTGCAACACTGGGTTTCTCAGCTATATATAGTGATTTCCCCATATTTATTACGTTAACTCCTTACTTTTTTTACTGTGCCTGTATTATTTTTATATCCTTCAAATATCTAATTTTTTCATTCTGCAAATTCATGATATAACAAGGACAATTTAGCCCATAGTCACCACTGCGGTTTTCACGTCCAGCACTTTGTACAATATTATCAATACCCGCCAATAACCGAATCACTCGCTCAAAAGAAAAATCTACCCCAGCCTCTACCAATTGGGTAGAAACGCATAATATTTTTCGTTTATCCTCATGCTGCTGATTATATTTTAAATCTTTGTTAATTTGTTCAATCACAGCAATGCGATGTGCCATACACATCCCTGTAGAGAGATGATATACCGTATAGCCTCTGTTCTGCGCCTGTTTATAAATTTCCATAGCAGTTCGTTTCGTATTACAGATAATCAATGCCGAAGATACTTGCTGCAATAGTTCGTCCGCAAATTCGGCAACTTCCACCACTGTATAACCAGCCGGCGTTGTTTTATCTATGATCGTAGTACGTGCAAATGCCTGGTACAATTGCGGCTCCGGTACAACAATATCTTTTTCTTTCGCCAAATGCAATTTTACTTTATTTAATTTATCAAAACAAGGTTGTGTCGCCGAGCTTAATACTATGGTACAATTGCAAAATTCAGCCAGAAAATTCAAAGCTTCAATAAACATATTTGTTAATTTCCATGGCAAAGACTGCACCTCATCAATCACAATCACACTATTACAAAGAGACTGCATACGCCGAATGGCTGTTATTTTATCCAAGAATAAAATATTTAGGAACTGTACCAAAGTAGATACAATAACCGGAGCGCCCCAGTTATTGGCTATCAACTCATATCTTTTTAGCTCATCCTCATTATTATCCATAATCACTACATTGGAGTGATGTTCAGCAACAGAATGCTTGTCCAACATATAATCCTTAATTACCCCACTATTTTGCTCTAACACACTCAGCAACGGAATAATAAATATGATTCTGCTTTTTTCATATTGTTTCGCATGAGCCAAGCTATAACGTAATACGGAAATCGTTTTTCCACCACCGGTTGGCACATTCAATTGGTAAATTCCTGGCATTTCTTTTGCCTTTTGACGGCAAGCATCGGAAACATATCCTCTCACGCGCTGAATCGCGCTATCCTGTGAAAACTTTGCTATTTTGCTTTCGCAATATTGCAGATTCCTTTGCCAGAAGGCGCTATCCCCTGCTTGTTTTTCGCACAATGTTTCATCCATAAATTCAGCGGTATCCTGTCTATCTGCATCAATTACAGCTGAAACCAGCAAGCGCGCCACCAAGCCACAGTAAAACGGGCGTCGCATGACAGAACCTGCTTCCTTTAACTCTGCGACAGCAGCCTTAAACAATTCATCTATTTGGCTTTCTGTTGCTACCTCAGCTAAAAAATTTTGCACTGCCTCCGTATAGCACAATTCTTCTTTATCTTTTTGAATCCTATATTCAAAATCCCCTTTTCCAACTTCATCAAAACCAACACAATCAAATAGACCATGATGCGCACCAATGGCATAAGCAACAAGTTCAGCTGTCAACATTTGAAATATGTCTTTCGTATCATGATAATGATCCCAAATATAAATAACACCTGCAAATGTATGATTTACACTTCCTCGGCGTACATCTTCGCCTGCATGAGATTTACGAATATACGTATCAAACCGTTGTGTTGCCTTCCCCATATCATGAAGCAGCCCTGTTAAGTAACCCAATCTTGATAAGTTTACAACCTGTAAATTCGCTGCTGTATAAAAAGCAACTTTCTGGCAATGCTCTTGTAGAGATTGCTCTTCCTGTTTTTCATTTATATGTGCAATCAATTCTCGTACCCTCTTTCATTTCTATTTTCTTAGTAATTATTATTAGATTACTTCTTGATTACAGTATACATATACTATTTTTCTTTGTCAATTATATTTTTTATACTAATAATTATTTAAATTAGCTCTTGCTCATAATTTAAAAATCTATTACAATGTTTCTGTCGCAATATTGCGTGGATTGAAATTTAGTCATTATTATTATTTACGAATCACCATGAAATAACAAAGAGGCCGGGATGTCAAAAATTTGACATCCCGGCCTCTTTGTTATTTTACTTTTCCTACAAGCATTTCATCATAATGCAATCGTTACATTCTCTGCGCCAAAAATTCCCGTTCTGCAGCAATGGTAGCGGTTGTCTGCGCTACGCTAGGCCCACCTACTGTATTGCGGGTAGCCATGCAGGTGTATACTGCAATGGCATCGTAGATATCTGCTTCAATCAGCGGATTATGCGCTTTGTATTCTTCCAGTGTCACTTCGTCCAAACTAATGCCTCTGTCTAAGCATTCTGCCACCAGCTTGCCTACAATGGCATGGGCATCACGGAACGGAATGCCTTTGCGCACCAGATAATCGGCCAGGTCAGTGGCATTGGTAAAGCCGCCTTTTGCTGCCTGCAGCATAGTGTCTTTGCGCACAGTCATGGTACGCAGCATCGGTGTCAGCACCAGCAAACACTTCTGCCAGGTTTCCACCGTATCAAACAGGGGTTCTTTGTCCTCCTGCATATCTTTGTTATAGGCCAAGGGCAGCCCTTTCATGGTGGTCAAAAGGCCCATCAGATGACCATATACCCGACCGGTCTTGCCCCGCATCAGTTCTGCCACATCAGGATTTTTCTTCTGCGGCATAATGCTGCTGCCGGTGCTGTAAGCATCATCCAAATCAATAAAATGAAATTCCTGGCTGGACCAAATAATAATTTCTTCGCACATCCGGCTCAAATGCATAGAACAAATAGAAGCAGCCGCCATATATTCCAAAATGAAATCTCTGTCACTAACCCCGTCCATAGAGTTCAGACAAACCGAATCAAAGCCCAATTCTTGGGCTACCTGTTCCCGATCCAACGGAAATGTGGTGCCTGCCAGAGCGCCAGACCCTAACGGCAGCACGTTCATCCGCTCTCTGCAATCCTCCAAACGGGTGATATCCCGTTTAAACATTTCTGCATAGGCCAGCATGTGATGGGCAAAGGAAACAGGCTGCGCCCGCTGCAAATGGGTATACCCCGGCAATATGGTTTCTTTATGTTCTTCTGCAATATCTACCACTGTTTTCAGCAATTCCAACAGTAAATGATGGGTATTTTCGATCTCGTGGCGCAAATACATCCGCACATCTACAGCCACCTGGTCATTCCGACTGCGGCCTGTGTGCAATTTTTTGCCTACCGCACCGATTTTATTGGTCAGCAGCACTTCCACGTTCATATGGATATCTTCGGCAGATGGATCAAAGGTAACCTGTCCGGCTTCAATCTCTGCCATAATTTCATCCAACCCTGCAATAATCTGCTGCGCTTCTTCTTTTGTCAGCACGCCAATATCGCCCAGCATACGAGCATGGGCTTTACTGCCTGTAATGTCCCATTTATATAATTTCTGGTCAAATGAAATTGAGGAATGAAAATCCTCTACCAGTTTGTCGGTATCTTTACTGAACCGACCGCCCCATAATTTTGCCATTATTTCTTGTTCCTCCTAATGATTCTATTCTTTAATCTTTATCTCAGTATGATAATAAATATACACTTTTACTGCATAAAATACAAGAATATTTTCACGCAAGCAAAAATTAATACATCTTAGCAGCTTCTTCCGCCTCTGCCTCGGTAGCAAAAGTAGTCATTTTTAACATAATTGCATAATTGCAATTATGTAATAATTCATCCAGTCCATTGCCCTCTGCCAATGCTCGATTCAAATCATCGCAAGTAGCTGCCAACACTTCATCGCCAAATTGCTCCATTTGTAAAAACAACACATATTCTTTGCCCGCTTCTAAAGTTTGCTCTTTGCTAATAGCATCATAATATTCCATTGTAACGACTTGTGGGAAGCGGCGCTCTAATGGTGCAAACTTACTTCCTAATTGCCCACCACCATCTATTTCAGATACTGCCCAGATCGACAAAGTAGTACCTATAAAATCCGGTTCCTTTTCCTCATCCTGCAATTTTTCGGAATACAGGTAGTAACTTTGTTTTCCGCCAGTACCACCATAAGTTATTATCTGTTCATCCGTACAAACACCATTCTGCCACACTTCCTGCGCCAAAATCATACCCTGCACATCGTCCTGAAAATCAAATTCAAATTCATGGAACCAGCCGTTCGCCAATTTCAGGTAATACTCCGCACCTTCCACATCAAAGGGTTTACCGGTCACTGTAGATTGCGCTCCACAGCCGGTTAAATATAACGCCAGAATACAACATAAAGCCAATACTTTCATTACAGTACGTTTCATCATAGGAACCTCCTGTTCTAGCATCTTCAGATACGAATCACTTAACAAACCATCTTCATTCAACTTTTCTTTTGACATATTGCTACTGTATCATTATACCCCACAGTTGGAAACAAAGCTATACTGCAAACACAGATTCTGCATAAACAAACTACGGAAGCAATTATACTTTGCAGCGTCCACACGCTACTCTGGACAGTAGCTGCACGTATTTTTGTCGCTTTGGACTTCGTCCAGCTCCATAAAATACGTTTGCCACAGTCCATCCAGAGGTGGACTTTCTGC